>NZ_CALKQY010000043.1:0-20314 GCF_937990675.1 Hoylesella shahii
CAATATGAACAAATTCTTCAATATGCCGGATGCGGACATGAAATTGATGCTTGAAACTGTGGCTGAATCACCGCTAGGGGTGACAGAAAACGAATAAGGGGCATGTCACTAACATAAAATCATCCAAACGACAATTCGTCAATGAGTTGGGATAGAGACCTCTATGTTTTGCGAACAGTAATAATTAAAAAAGACATAAGATAATCTGTTTTAGACAACTAAAAGCCTAATCTATATTAAACAAATTTCCAAAACAAAAACTCAATTATTTAATAATCAGCACTTTGACAAATATTAACACGTTAAAAGTTATCCAAAAGGTATAACCATAGAATATTTAGGTTAACTTTGCATCATCAACAAATGACTAATTACTGGCTCAAAAAATACTACCTTTGGTGAGACTTCAAGTTCAATAAAAAGCATCAACAATAGAAACCTTGAAGAAGCATAGCAAACTATGCACTTAAAAGCGTGAACAAAAAGATACTTTTTACAAGAAGACACCGAAGAGCTATACATAAAAGCAAAACCAATAACCCCAAGTAGACATTTTAGAACCAGACACAAACAAAAATAACTAACTCCCCCCCAGAGAATGATACAGACAGTTGTAAAGAGAGACGGACGCATCGTTGGCTTTAACGAACAAAAGATAATGGCGGCCGTAAGAAAGGCAATGCTCCACACCGACAAAGGTGAAGACGAAAGACTAGTACAGCAGATTGCAGATCGCGTTGGTTTTTCGGGCAAACCGCAAATGACGGTTGAGGATATTCAGAACCAAGTGGAAATGGAACTCATGAAAAGTAGCCGTAAAGACGTGGCTAGAGCTTACATTTCGTATCGCAACCAGCGCAGTGTGGCACGTAAAGCCAAGACGCGCGACGTGTTTTTGGAAATTATCAACGTCAAAAACAACGACATCACACGCGAAAACGCCAACATGAACGCCGACACTCCTGCGGGTATGATGATGAAGTTTTCGAGCGAAACAACCAAACCTTTCGTTGACGATTACCTCTTAAGCGAGGAAAGCAGAGAGGCTGTGCGCCAAAATTGTCTGCACATTCACGATAAAGACTATTATCCAACTAAGTCGCTTACCTGCTGCCAACATCCCCTTGACCATATTTTAGAGCGCGGTTTCTCGGCGGGACATGGCTCTTCGCGTGCAGCTAAACGCATAGAGACCGCCAGCGTGCTGGCTTGCATCTCACTAGAAACTGCACAAAACGAGATGCATGGCGGACAAGCTATCCCTGCATTCGACTTCTATTTGGCTCCCTACGTTCGTTTAAGTTTTATTGAAGAGCTAAAAGCCCTTGAAGAACTAACGGGCGAAAGCTATACACACCTATATAATAAGGAGGTAAACGACTATCTCAAAAAACCTCTCGATGGTTTGGAAGGCGAAGCGCGCATGATGCAACATGCAATGAACAAAACCGTTGCTCGCGTGCATCAAGCCATGGAAGCCTTCATTCACAACATGAACACCATACACTCGCGCGGTGGAAACCAAGTGGTTTTCTCGTCTATTAACTATGGCACTGACACCTCGGCAGAAGGTCGTTGCGTTATTCGTGAGCTTCTTAACAGCACCTATAACGGTGTGGGTAATGGCGAAACGGCTATCTTCCCCATTCAGATTTGGAAGAAAAAACGTGGCGTTAACTATCTGCCAGGCGAACCCAACCACGACCTTTATTGTCTAGCATGCAAGGTTACAGCGCGCCGTTTCTTCCCCAACTTCCTAAACTTAGATGCCACTTTCAATCAAAACGAAGCCTGGAAGGCCGACGACCCTAAGCGCTATATGCACGAAGTGGCCACTATGGGATGCCGAACACGTGTTTTCGAGAACCGATATGGTATAAAAACGTCGGTGGGAAGAGGCAATCTCTCGTTCTCTACCATCAATATCGTGCGCCTTGCCATCGAATGTATGAATATATCTGATAAAGAAACACGTATCAACAAGTTCTTTGCTAAACTAGACAACATGCTCGACGTGGCCGCAAGACAACTAAACGAACGCTACGAGTTTCAAAAAACGGCCATGGCAAAGCAATTCCCACTGCTAATGCGTAGTCTTTGGACAGGAGCCGAAAGTCTTTCGCCCAACGAAACCATAGAAAAGGTTATCAACCAAGGCACATTAAGTATTGGCTTCATCGGTTTGGCCGAATGCCTTAAAGCCCTTGTGGGCGCACATCATGGCGAAAGCGACGAGGCACAACAACTGGGCTTGCGCATTGTAGACTACATGCGATGCCGCTGCAACGAATATTCAGAGACCTATCACCACAACTTTAGTCTGCTAGCAACTCCCGCCGAAGGACTATCGGGTAAGTTCACCAAGACAGACCGTAAAAAGTTTGGCGTACTTGAAGGTATCACCGACCGCGATTATTACACCAATTCCAACCACGTTCCCGTATATTATAAATGCAGCGCTCGCCACAAAGCAGAGATCGAAGCTCCTTATCATGAGATGACAAGAGCCGGACACATCTTCTATGTAGAAATGGATGGCGACGCCACACACAACCCACAAGCCATCATGAACGTTGTAGACATGATGGACCATTATAACATGGGCTACGGAAGTGTGAACCATAACCGCAACCGTTGCATGGACTGCGGATTTGAAAATGCTGAAGCAAACCTTGAAGTTTGCCCGCAATGTGGAAGCAAACACCTCGACCGTCTGCAGCGAATAACTGGTTATCTGGTGGGCACAACCGACAGATGGAACAGCGGTAAGCTAGCCGAACTAAAAGATAGAGTGATACACGAGACCGAATAATGCATGCCCTTACCAATGCTGCAACAGCTTTTGTCAAGGCAAACGGTAAGCCTCACAACACTAAACTGCTCGTAGAGCCTACCATGCCTTGACAAAGCGGCTGCAATAAAACACAAAAACAACTATGGCCCACAACAAAGAAACATTGCGCGTGCTCTCTATTATAGAAGATACCACCGTAGACGGACCAGGTTTTAGAACCTGCATATACTGCGCAGGATGCACTCACGCATGCGAAGGTTGCCATAATCCACAATCATGGAACAGGGGTGGTGGCGAAGAAATGAACATCGACAACATCATGCAGGTGATAAAAGCCGACCCCTTTGCCAATGTCACCTTTAGCGGTGGCGACCCTATGCTACAGGCCGAGGCCTTTACTGCCTTGGCAAAAGAAATTAAACGACAAACAAAAAAAGACATCTGGTGCTATACAGGCTTTACCTTTGAAGCGCTTTTGAAAGATAAAGGACGGAGAGCACTGCTCGAACAGCTAGATGTTCTGGTTGACGGGCCATTTGTTCGCTCGCTTCGCGATGTACGTTTGCGCTTTCGTGGCAGTTCAAACCAACGACTGATAGATGTAAAAACTTCGCTAGCAAGCGGAAAAGTGGCACTATGGCAAGGATAATAAACAATATTAAGAACACACTTAATAAGAAATTGATAAAGGCTTGGTTTCGAACAATTCGAAACCAAGCCTTTATCGTAAAACCAACTATATCGTTCTTAATTCTAATTGTTGGCGCAAAACACTGTCGAAGGAGCTCATCCACACCACATATATAAAGAACAACGACCTAGAAAACTCCCCGTAAACATCGCAAAAACACACCGAACGCAGACCCCAAGAGGCCAACATTCTAGTCTAATTGCAAGGCCACGCCATTGGCAGCGGCCATCCTACGCATATTCATCACGGCATAACGCATACGCCCAAGAGCCGTGTTGATGCTCACATTGGTAAGTTCGGCAATCTCTTTAAACGACAAGTCCTGATAAAAGCGCATAAACACCACTTCCCTTTGCGTTATTGGCAAAAGATTCATCATGCGTTGTACATCGCTCAACACTTGCTCTTTCACGAAATGATTTTCGATATTGATATCAAGAATGCCAGCAGAAGGCGTGTCGCTATACAGGTCGTTCTCATCATAAACAGCCATCGCCTTTTCGTTTTTCTGCCTACGAAACCAATCCATCACAGCGTTATGCGCGATGCGTAGCATCCAGGAAACAAACTTTCCGCTAGAACAATACTTACCTTCGTGAAGTTTTGAGATGATTTTGACGAATGTTTCTTGAAACAAGTCTTCGGCCATTTCCTTATCGTGTACTATGAATAGGATATACGAAAACAGCTTCGACTGATTGCGTTCAAGCAATAAGTCGAATGCTTTGTTATTTCCATTAACGTAAGCCATGGCCAGTTCTTCGTCGGTCATTTCGCTAATCTTAAGCATTTTCTAAATCGTTTTGATATGAAGTACACGTCAATCGATAGGCTTATTCTTTTTAGTTACTGAATTATTAACGCTAAAAGTTACTTGCAAAGATATGAACTTTCGCCGTGTTTACCAAATATTTTGGTGTAAATCACTGACATTTAATGAAACAACATCGCATCAACATCATGAAATTAGGCGACAGACTGTTGCCAATAAGCCACAATCAACATCACATCACAGAAGCAAGAAACACTATCCCCCTTCACTCACCACACCAAACGCATAGCCTCAACGAAAAGTGCAAACACAAAAAGAGGTTGGTGCAGGATGCTACCAACCTCGGAATGTGATTTTGACAATCTCAAAATCGAATTAAGTTCTGCGAATTTAGACCTTATTATTGAGAAAACCAAACTTTTGAGATAATATTTTCTTATTTTAACGTAATTAATTGCAAGATAAGACTTTTCGAGAAGAACAAGTGTGCTTATCCATATTGGCGAAAAAGCCAACGCTTCTTCTTCCCTCATGTATAATTCTATCGCCTTAACCCTTGGGCATCTCAGGCTTTTTTAGTTACTTTGCATATATAAAACGACATCACCAACAACTAAAGGATAATAAAAAATGAAGAAACAAACATTATGCGTACAAGCTGGATGGGAACCTAAAAACGGAGAGCCCCGTGTGTTACCCATCATTCAAAGCACAACGTTTAAGTACGAAAATACAGAAGAAATGGCCATGCTTTTCGATTTGAAAAAAGAAGGCTACTTTTACTCGCGTCTACAAAACCCCACCAACGATGCTGTTGCTAAAAAAATAGCTGCTCTTGAAGGGGGCATTGCTGCCGTATTAACATCAAGCGGACAGGCTGCCAACTTCTATGCTGTGTTTAATATTTGCGAAGCGGGCGACCACTTTGTCACCTCTAGCGAAATATATGGCGGCACATTCAACCTCTTTGCAGTGACGCTTAAGAAACTGGGTATCGACTGTACATTTGTTAATCCTGACGCCTCGGACGAGGAAATACAAGCAGCTTTCCGCCCCAACACCAAGCTTTTGTTTGGCGAAACAATTTCTAACCCCAGCGGAACGGTTCTCGACATAGAGAAGTTTGCAAACATTGCTCACCGCAATGGCGTGCCTTTGATTATGGATAACACCTTTGCAACACCCATCAATTGCAACCCCTTCGACTGGGGATGCGACATTGTTACGCACTCTACAACGAAATATATGGACGGGCATGCCACCGCTGTAGGCGGCGTTGTGGTGGATAGTGGAAACTTTGATTGGGAAAAGAGCGCCAAAAAGTTTGCAGGACTCTGCACACCTGATAGGTCGTACCACGGCCTAACCTACACAAAGACTTTCGGAAAGATGGCCTACATCACAAAAATGGTGGTGCAACTCATGCGCGACTTGGGGTCAACTCCTGGTCCTCAAAACTCTTTCTTACTCAACGTAGGTCTAGAAACGCTGCACCTTCGCATGCGCCAACACTGTCAAAACGCGCAAAAGGTGGCCGAGTTTCTACACAACGACCCACGAGTGGCTTGGGTAAACTATTGTGGACTACCCGATGATGCCAACCACGAAAAGGCCAAGAAATATCTGCCCAACGGCTCGTGTGGCGTGCTCTCGTTTGGACTGAAAGGCGACAGAGCCACAGCCGCGAAGTGGATGGACGCCCTAAAGATGGTGGCTATCGTTACACATGTGGCCGATGCACGTACTTGTGTGCTGCACCCTGCCAGTCATACACACCGCCAACTCACCGACGAACAACTGCGCGAAGCTGGTGTAACACCCGACCTCATCCGTCTGTCTGTGGGCATTGAAGATGTAGACGATATACTTGACGACATCAAGCAAGCATTGGATAAACTATAAATTCAAGCCTATATGCCATACCACGGCACAAAACAAAACTAGAAATACAAAAAAGAAAAGTGGGGATTGCACCGGCTACAAGCCACAGACGCCCCGCTTTTCTTATATTTTAGAAATAGTAGAACGACACAACTTCGTGCTAAGCAATAAAAAAAGGAACAAGATTGCTCTTGTTCCTCTTATTAGGCGGTGCGTACGAGATTCGAACTCGTGACCTCCTGCGTGACAGGCAGGCATTCTAACCTACTGAACTAACGCACCTTCCCTTGTGCGAACTTTTACTTTTGCGGTGCGTACGAGATTCGAACTCGTGACCTCCTGCGTGACAGGCAGGCATTCTAACCTACTGAACTAACGCACCTTTAAAAGCTTCTGTTCTTAATTGCGGTGCAAAGGTAGACATAATTATTGAAACCACAAAATGTTTGCTGCATTTTTTTAGCACTTCATTAAATTTTTAAAGCATCAGCGATTGTATTGTTACCGCCATAGCAGCAAATTTATGGCTTCATTTTCTTCGTTTTTTCTAAGAGAAAGTATTATATTTGCAAAGGCAACAACACAAACAACTATTATTTGCAATTGCCTAGCAATGAGCGACCAAGAGTATAAACATAAACACTGTTTCATCTTTCTAGCATAGCATATGTCAATAACAATAAACAAAAGACATTTCGTTTTAGCCATTTTCCTATTCAGTGTGTTTGTCCACGCTTGGTGTTTACGCGCAGCTACCACCAACTTTTTGGAAAGAAAGCACAGAACATCTTCGTTTGCACTAACAGACGGAGAAGAAACAATGCTACCCTACTTCACAGGAGAAACGTCAACATGCTTATACACTGTTTATTTTCTTGGTGACAGTCCCAAGGAAAGAAGTTTTTGGGATGTATATAATAAGGCGGGATTTTGGAAAGGCAAAGACAATGAACGGCCACACCTATACACCAAAGACATAGAACTACACATAAAAACTGCCATAAAGCAGTATAACATTTACGCTATTGCCTTAAACAAAAGCATGATAAAAAGCAACTCCAAGGGCGATTTCACACCTAACGCCGATGCACAATACACCACTTTTCAATTAAAAGAGGGGAAATGGACGTCGGTAGACTGTTTTAATGTGATGCAATCACCCACAAATACAGCGAAGTATCTGTTGACGCTGCTAAACAAGACAAACCCAACCAACGCACAATTGTTAGGAGATAGTTTGGTGTCGACTCACAACTTCGTCCAAAGAGTAAATACTACATGCGCAGAAAATGCAAGTGGATGTATTCTAGAAAAGTTGAAAATCAATTATTATCAACTGTATTCCAATACTCCTTCTATGTTTTTTTGCTTGGATGAAAGCCATAAAATAAAGTTTAAATCATACAAAACAATAAACAGCATAGAAGAACATATCAAGACCTACGCCCTGCTGTTGACAAATAATGTGCTCTCTGATTCTATGCTATGCTATGAATACTACAACAATGCTGGCACGCTTTCTTGTTACGAAAAACTATATTATGTCGATATACGAAAAGGGAAAATATGGACAGTTTGTCTTACTTACGATGTTGAAAGCATAGAGGCTGCCGATGCAGAGATATACATAATAGACCTAAATCGTGGCTGTTTTAGAAGAGAGAACAATTAGTAGAAACAGTGTTGGTTACAGAAATTTGCTTTTAAAAGAATGCAAAACCTGCATGGCATGGTGTCAACAAACCCTTAAAACAAAGAAAGAGGAACATTATTCTTGGCTTGAGATGCTGCATTACTTTGCAAATCCAATGCTGTGTTTTGGCTATAACATCAATACAAGACGCTTGTACTTGCACTACAAAGCCCTTTGTACAGTCACTACAAAACGCTTGTAGGCACGCTACAAGGTTCTTGTACATCCACTACAAAAGGCTTGTAGTGGGCGTACAAGTGGGTTTTCACTCACAAATAATGCGTTATAGAGAGATTAGTAAGCTGTTATTGCAATTAAAACACGTAAGCTACTATAAGAACAACTGCATCAAACAAGCATCCTTATACACACCCTCTTTCTGTTGTAGCCACTGCTTAAGCAGAGCAGTTTTTTCAAATCCCAGTTTTTCAAAGAGGAGTAAACAGCTCTCGTTATCGCATTCGGTCACCAAGAAAAGTTGGTGAAGATGAAGTGTTTGACGAGCATATGCCACAAGTTTTTCCATGGCTGCCGTGGCATATCCTTTTTGTCGGTGAGGTTTCATAATAACAATACCAACCTCGGCCCTACTATGTTGAGGTGAAAAATTCATCAAATCAATGATGCCAACAGTCTCGCCCGCATCGTTATCAATCATCAACCGCACCTGCTTATCGGTATAAATATCGTTGGTATTGGTCTCTACATATTCGTGGAGAGCAAAACGCGAGTACGGAACATTTGTGGCACTAACAGCCCAAAGTTCTTGATTGTTCTCAATTTTATAAAGCGTATCAAGGTCTTCAGGCTCCATTGCACGCAAAATTACATGGGGATGATTCATTTAATGATATCGTTAGTGGTGATGAGCAACTGCGTATCGGGGTTAAAAAGCCCTAGACTAACATGCCTTTGCGGATTGATAGACATGATATGAAGAATGGTTTGATAACTATAAGAGCTGCTATCGTAAACCATTACAGAGGGTTGGGTA
The DNA here is from genome assembly GCF_937990675.1 of Hoylesella shahii. Classification (NCBI taxonomy): domain Bacteria; kingdom Pseudomonadati; phylum Bacteroidota; class Bacteroidia; order Bacteroidales; family Prevotellaceae; genus Hoylesella; species Hoylesella shahii. The sequence continues at coordinate 8,826 of NZ_CALKQY010000043.1, forward strand.
AAGACGTTGTGTTCAGTGGCATGTCCCAATGGTAGCGTTTGCTCGTTGGCCACAGTGCACTGAACATCCAAACCCTTATGGCGGGCCAATTTTTCGATGGCCAAACAGGCACACTCAGAGCCGAAAAAACGATATACAGGTTGTGGTCTTCTGCGTGGTCGCAAAGCCAAGGCACGTTGCAAGGCACGAGTTTGGATGCTTAGCAAAGCCGCACACGCCTTGAAATAGATGGCCGCCTTGATAGGAAGAGACACCCAAAAACGCGTGTGGCGATAATGTTTGCGAAAGAAAATGAGCATGGCCTGATAGAACACATGTACATAACGAAAAGAAGATTTGTGCGTGCTTTCGCCTTTATAATGAAGTATTTGGCACGGCAAATACCAGTTTTCGTAGCCTGCTTTGAGTATTCTACAAGACAAATCAATATCTTCGCCATACATGAAATAATCTTCGTCAAGCAGTCCTATCTTATCAAGCACTTCACGCCTTATCATCATACACGCCCCACTTATCACCTCAATACGCGCTGGAGCGTCCCAAGGCAAATAAGAAAGATAGTACTTACCAAAGCGCTTACTCTGTGGGAAACGAGCACAGAGTCCGCTCATCTTATAAAAAGACACCATAGGCGAGGGCAAGCCACGTCGCGACTCCATCGCCTTTTGGCCGTCGGCACCCAGCATTTGCACACCAGCACCACCCGCCAAAGGATGTTCATCCATAAAATCGAGCATCTTTTGAATGGCGTTTTCGGCCACGAATGTGTCTGGATTAAGCAATAACACATACTGACTTTGGCTCTGCTTGATGGCCAAATTATTGGCATAAGCAAAACCATTATTGTGCATACAGGCAATAATGTTTACCTCGGGGAAACGCTCTTGCAGATATTCCACCGACCCATCGTGCGAATGATTGTCAACAACATACACCTGGGCGTCTATATGGGCCAAGGCTTTGCGAAGTGAAAGCAAGCATTGCTCTACATAAAACTTCACATTATAGTTAACAATAATCACCGTAAGTTTAGTCATTCGCGGTGGTGTTATCGGTGTTTTGCAAATCAGCTTGTTCGCGTTCGAAACGTGATTTAGTTGGCATCACGAAGAACAAGCATATAAAAAGAATGATGGCCATGTAGCCATAGTGCACACCCATGAAGGAATAATACGCAAAAGTGTTGACCACCATGGGCAAACTCAACATCAAAAGACGAAGAATAGCACGACGCTCATAGCTTATTCGAGAGAGATTGGATTTTCCAGGACGTACCAAACGAAATGCAACGGGAATGGCGCAAATAGACAATAGTTCGAGAAAAACAGCGCAAAGGAAGTCGGCCGAGCGATTATCGGCCAACCATCCGCCAATAAGGATGTCTGTTTCGAACAATAAAACAAAGGTCAGTGCCAATATTATACTGCCATAAAAAAGTACATTAAGGAATTGTTGGGTCTTCATTTTATGTTTCTCCTATTGATGTTCGGTTGAGGATAGAACGGCCAAGCGTCACCTCATCGGTATATTCTATTTCGTCACCAACAGAGATACCGCGAGCAATAACACTTGTTTTCACTTTGTAGGGTGCAATCTTGCGGGATATATAATAATTGGTGGTGTCGCCCTCCATGGTGCTACTCAGGGCCAAAATCACCTCGTTGACACCACCATTAGCAACTCTTTCTACCAGCGAATTGATTTCAATGTCGTTAGGTCCAACGCCATCCATGGGCGATATAACCCCGCCCAGAACATGATAAAGTCCGTTAAACTGCTGTGTATTTTCAATAGCCATCACGTCTTGAATATTCTCTACCACACAAATGGTGGAGGCGTCGCGTCGCGGATTGGCACAAATGTCACAGGTTTCGGTGTCGCTGATGTTGTGACAGCGTTGACAGTACTTAATCTCTGTTCGCATTTTAAGGATAGACGAAGAAAAAGACTCAACGTCTTCTACGCGCGTTTTAAGCAGATGCAGCACCAACCTGAGAGCCGTTTTGCGACCGATACCAGGCAAACGGCTAAATTCAGATACGGCTTTTTCTAAGAGCACGGAGGGATATTGTTGTTCCATTATGCAATAACAAACTGCAACAAAGGCAGTGCGAGGGTTGTGTGTGAAGTACTAAATGTGATGGGATGGGCTGCCGTTGCTGTGACAGAAGCAAGAGGGAAGTTGCAGTATGCATACCACGAGATGCAACCTAGCGCCCACCCCACGCCTTTAGTCTACTTATATTTCTTTATCAGCTCGTCGGCTCGGGCATCGCCCAACTCTTTAGCCTTATTCAATGCGGCCATACCATCGGCCTTCTTATTATCGTTTATCAAGGCAAGACCTTTAATGAGGTAAAGGTCGGAATAGTTTGGAGCGACACGCAAACCCAAATCGGCCGTTAAAACGGCATCTTCTTTTTGATTAACACGCAACTGCAACTGTGCCATTTCGGCATAATAAGTAGGCTCGGTGCGATTAAGAACAATGGCATGCGCATAATCGTTGAGTGCCTGTTGGAATTGGCGCAACTCTACTTCGCACAGTGCACGCGTATAATAGAAGTCGTGCGAGGCACGTCCTTGCAACAAACTGTCGTAGCGGTTATAGTCTACAATGGCCTTGCGATATTGCTTCGCGCCATGCAAAGCTGTACCCCTAGCCAGCACATAAGGTGCAGACAACCGTGCATCTTGCGCAGTCACTGCACTATCGAGCAAAGTTAGAATTTCATCAAAGGGAGCTTTAAGCTGTTGCTTGCATTGTGCAGCCTCGTAGAACAATTCGCCATTACGAAGACTGGTTTTGGTCAAAGTCATGAACTGGTCGTACGCTTTAGCATAATCACCCTTGAAATAAATAATCTGTGCCTCCAAATGTTTGTACAAAGGTAGGGGGTTAATGCTGTAAGCCTTATTGACTTCGGCCAATGCCAAGTCAACATTCCATTGAGGATAAGAAACGTTTGGCAACTTCACCTCCTTCTGATAGATAAGCTTAGCCAAGTTATAATGAGCCTCATCCTTCTTTTCCACCATACTCAAAGCCGTCTGCATAGTGGCATTGGCCTTGGCAACATCGTTCTTTCCGAGGTAGAATTCGGCCAACGAGACATAACCTTCAACAGCTTTAGGAAACTTTTGGATGAAGTCTTCCACATATCGTTGATAGCGTGATGCCGAGGTTTGGCCAGCTTCGAGCATCAACATAAGCAATGCTTGGTCTTGTTTATCGGGCAAGGCCATGCGTATTGTGGTTTGTTTTAGGATGGGTTCGTTTACAGAGAGGCCAGAGGTTTTGAATGTTTCTGCAAATCGAACATCAACAGAGCTAAACTCGCCAGTCACCTTAGAGTGTTGCAACAAGCCCATAACCTCTCCTTTATCGTTGGTAACAGGGCATCCAACATGTATATTATCGGTTTGCCCATCATACTGATAAAACTGAAAGTTAGTCATAAAGGTTTCGGCTTTTGTCACCTTGAGCGAACTTGTTTGTGCTCTTCCTGTGGAATATTGCACCAGCCAGGCACGTGCCCCAACAGCGTTTTGCGTCTTGGCAGCCGGCGAAGGCGTAGTAATGGCATTCACCTTAAACTTACAAAGGTCGTAGACCTCGCTTGCGCCATATATAACATCCACGGTGTGTTTATTGCCATTGGCATCTATAACAATAGCACTATCGGCACCAATAAAGGGAGCCCAGGTGCTAACTGCTTCGCCATTGGTGCCCACAAACACGCCCCTACCCGAGGCAAGCAGACTACCATCTTTCTTAAATGTGGTGAGACTGAACACCGATTTAGACACTTTCTGCACATTGGCCGATTGTGCTAGCGCACCGAGGGCGAAACATGTGAAGAGCAGAGATAAGCAAAAAGATTTCATATTTACTGATTCTGTTATATTCATTGAATGCCAAGAAGGGTCTTGGCGTTATCTATAGCGGCAGCCGAGACGTCGCTTCCGCTCAGCATTTTGGCTATTTCGTTAATACGTTCGTTTGGTTGAAGTAGGCTCATGTGGCTTACTGTGCCCTGTTCGGTTTCTTCTTTCGACACCATATAATGAGTTGAACCCAGAGCCGCAATCTGTGGTAGGTGGGTGATGGCAATCACTTGGCGGTCGGTTTTACCCATATCAGCCATGATGTTCGCCATTTTTTCGGCCACTCTACCGCTCACACCTGTGTCTATTTCATCGAAGATGATGGTGGGAAGTTTAACAGCATTGCTTATCATTGCCTTTAACGAAAGCATAACGCGAGCAATTTCACCACCCGAAGCCACCTGACTAACTGGCTGCAGGGCTGTATTGGTGTTGGCACTAAACAAGAAAGAAACCTTGTCGCAACCATTGGGCGAGAGTTCTTTTGGTGTCAATGCAATTTGGAATTGCACCTTGGGGATACCCAATTCCATGAGCATTGCCTTAAGTTGTTGTTCAATCTGTTGTGCACTTTTTTGTCGAACAGTCGTAAGTTTAGCAGCCTTATCTTGACACACTATCAACCATTGTTCCATCTTTTTACGACATTCTTCCACATCGGCCTCTCCATTGTCGATGTGTTGTAGTTGCTGTTTAATATCGTTGTGCAATGCTATAAGTTGAGCAACGCTATCAAGCCGATATTTTTTTTCTAAAGAATAGATGGTGTTGAGCCTTTGTGTAATCTCGTCAAGACGTTGAGGGTCGAAGTCAACATCCTCCACCTGAGAACTTAAGTCTTGGGCAATATCCTTGAGTTCGATGTAACAATTGTCCAATCTTTCGGCCAACTCTTTTACATGGGGATAAATATCTTCGATGTCGTGCAGACGTCCCACATAGCTATGCAAGTTTCCAAGCATGCCATTGCTATCTCCATCGATGCCTTCAACAGCCTGATAAAGGGCTGCTTTAATATCTTCAGCATGCGACATCATCTCCGACTCTTGTTCTAAAGCTTCCTGCTGACCGTCTTCTAGCTTAGCTTCCTCCAGTTCGGCATGTTGAAAACGCAGGTAGTCTTCGCGTTCCTTATTGTCTTTAATGAGTTCTTCTAGCTGTTTTAGTGCTTTCTCAGCCTCTTTATATTGGTTGTAAGCTTCGGAATATTCAGCTATTTGAGTGGCGTTTTGAGCTATTAAATCAATTACATTAAGTTGAAAATCCTCTTTATTCAACAACAAATTTTGGTGCTGGCTATGGATATCAATGAGGCGTTCGCCCAGCTCTTTGACCAGTGATAGAGGAGCAGGAGCATCGTTAATGAACGCCCTACTCTTGCCCGAAGCGCTAATTTCTCGACGTATGATGCAATCTTTGGCATCATAATCCAGGTCGTTGTTATCAAAAAACGACTCCAACGCATAGGGCGCGATATCGAAATGGGCCTCAACAGTGCACTTTTCGGCACCATGCTTAATGCTTTTCACATCGGCTCGTTGCCCCATAACCAATCCAAGAGCACCAAGTATGATGCTCTTTCCTGCTCCAGTTTCGCCAGTTATAACCGAAAATCCCGAGCGAAAATCCATGTCTAGCTCGTCGATAAGTGCGAAATTCTTTATATAAAGTTGTGTTAGCATGTCATTGTTTTATTTTTTCCCAAGCGTTATTTTGGCTTGCATTGATTTTAAACAGCAGGTCGTAGACGGTTTGTTTCTCTTTTTGTGTGCCTTTCCCTTGGTAAATCTGCACCAGTTCGTCGCGCTTATAGTCGGTCCAAATTTGTGGCAACATACTCAAGGGTTTGTTTTCCTTGCTGCGTTTGAGTCCTTCTTCGAGTGCTGTGGTGATGTTTACCCGTCCTCTTTCGGCATTGTTCACCATTTCGTCTAATCCTTTTCGGTAATAGTCGTATTGCAATTGTCGAAACGGTTGCATGCCTCCATCCAGATAATCGTTGATAATAGCAAATCGATTGCGGTCGTTCTCAAACGATTTCCAACCAGTAAATGGTAGATTTTGAGCATTGTTTACGAGCGTCATACAGTGCTGAAGTACATCTTCGCCACCCATTGGAGAAAAGCTGTCGAGGTTTAAACCAATGATGAGATATGCGTAATAGGCCAGCAACGCCGTGAGTTGGTTGGAGAGATTGTCTTCGTTAAGCTCCAACTGGTCGAACTGTGAGTAGTCGAAATTAAAATCGTTATCGGTGTTGTTGTATAAAACCGACGAGTAACTGGCATTATACACGGGTCGATTGGCCTGAATGAGAGCCTTACAAGAGAAGTGATTAGACTCGCGGTCGTATTGTTGTACGGTGATATTAAAATTGCAAACAATGCGTTCGTTTTCTCTGAATTGCAGATGAGTCCATTGTCTGGTGTTCACAAATTGTTCGATAGCTTGCTGCAAATTGTCGAACACTGCAGTTTCGGTAGTTTGCACCTGACTGGCATTCACAGTGACTTTCGCTCGCAACTCTTGTGCGAACGCGCCACGGCAAACCATCAGTAAGCTCAACAAAAATGCAATCTTTATCTTCATTTATAAATACAACTTATCATAGTTAGAAGGAGTTAAGGGGTGAGGAGTTAAGAAATAAAAGAGTTAAGAAACTAAGGAGCTAATTCAGATGTAAAGGAAGCGTTAGCCATTTATTTCACCTTTTTACCCTTTAATCTTTTCACCCTTTCACCCATTCACCTTTAGAAACTAAGCCAAACACTTGGTGACAGAATGGCAAATACACAAGGCATACCACTCCCCTCTACCCTTGGAGAGGCTGTGGGTGAGACATTACTCTCCACATTTCATTCTTTCGCACAAATAATCAACAATATCTTTGGCCACTTCGGGCTTAGATTTAAAGTCGAATTGCCTATTCTCGGAATCAGAAATAATATCAACCTTATTGTTATCCGTGCCAAAACAAGTACCCTCGTTGCGCAAAGAGTTCAGCACAATAAAATCGAGGTTCTTGCTTTTCAGTTTCTTTAGAGCATTGGTTTCCTCGTTATCGGTTTCCAAAGCAAAGCCAACAAGCACCTGATTAGACTGTTTTTCACGCCCCAAAGCAGCAGCGATGTCTGGCGTGGAAGTAAGTTCGAGTGTAAGTTTGTTACCCTCGCGCTTTATTTTCTGCGCTACAACATCAGAAGGCTTGAAGTCGGCAACAGCTGCACACAATATAGCAGCATCGGATTGTGCAAACGCTTTAATGCACGCAGCATGCATTTCGTCGGCACTTTCAACGTCGATGCGCCTAATGGCAGCAGAACATTGCAAGCTTACAGGCCCAGCAACAAGTACCACGTCGGCACCTCTTCGGCTACATTCTTCGGCTAAGGCAAAGCCCATCTTTCCCGAAGAGTAGTTGCCGATAAAGCGAACGGGGTCTATCTTCTCGTAAGTTGGACCGGCCGTAATCAGCACTTTCTTGCCAGCCAGCTGCCCTTGGGCTGTACAGGTACGGCCGTTATCCTCGTCTTCAAAATACTTTTCAAGCGTGGCCACGATGTTTTCGGGCTCTTCCATACGTCCTTTTCCTTCCAACCCACTGGCCAAAAAGCCAGCTTGCGGTTCGATAATGATATTACCCACTTGCTTAAGACGCTCGATATTGCCTTGCGTTGAAGGGTGAGCATACATATCCAAATCCATGGCAGGCGCCACAAACACAGGTGCTTTCATCGAGAGATAAGTGGTGATAAGCATGTTATCAGCAATGCCGTGAACCATCTTACCCAGCGAACTAGCAGTGCAGGGCGCAATAAGCATGGCATCGGCCCATAATCCAAGGTCGACATGGGAATGCCATGTGCCATCGTTGGCCGTAAAAAACTCGCTTACCACTGGCTTACCAGTCAATGCAGAGAGCGTTACAGGCGTAATAAACTGTTTGCCAGCATCGGTTATCACCACCTGAACCTCGGCCCCCTGCTTCATCAGCAGGCGCACAATAAGACAGGCTTTATAGGCAGCAATACTGCCAGTGATGCCCAATACGATTTTCTTTCCTTTCAACATGTTTTGTTCAAGCTATGAAAAAAGCCGACATCAGCGTCCGCCAAATCCTTTCAACCTAATACGGGTAAGCACTTGCTTAGTGTTATTAGTAAAATCGGCCTGTATCATCCAACTATAATAACCAGGATCGCGTTGCAGAACATCGTCAACGGCACAGCCTTTATACTTTCCAAAGTTGAAGTATTCTTTTTTAATCACCTTTCCTTTGGCGTCCAACATTTCGTTTCCCTTGCTATCTAGCACTGGTCGCCACACTATTCTGCCAGCAAAGTCAACATTGTCGTTGTTCTTTGAGAACTCTGCTAGGTAGTCCATATCGTTTGGCAGCACGCGTTCGGGTTCTTCTTGGTTGGCTTCCGAGTAGGTTTCAAGTTCTCCCAACAGCACTCTGTAAGTGGCTTCCGCGTCTTGGTCGGCCCTATGTGCTGCAAAATCGTCTTCCATCTTTCTTCCGCAGTAGAACTTATAGGCTGCAGCAAGGTTGCGTTTTTCCATCTTATGAAAGATGGTTTGTGCGTCGATGAGTCTCACCGATGAGAAGTCGAAATCTATCTCGGCACGTAAAAACTCCTCAGCCAACATCGGAATGTCGAAATGATTGGAGTTAAAACCGGCAAAATCACAGCCTTTAAACACTTCGTTAAGTCGTGGCGCCAACTCTCCAAACGTTGGTGCGTCTTCCACCAAGTCGGTTGTAATTCCCGTTAGCTCGCTCACTTCATCAGGAATGGGCTTTTCTGGATAAACAAAGAGGTTTTCGCGCTCTTCTTTTCCATCCGGATAAATCTTGATATACGATATCTGTATGATGCGGTCGTTGACCAAGTCGAGGCCAGTTGTCTCCAAGTCGAAGACAATCAGCGGACGGGTTAAGTTCAGTTTCATTTACACTGTTGCTGGGTAAGTTTGTCTAAAGTGGTGTTTAGGACCGTTAAGCGCATGCCAACTGCCCTAAACACCATTTTTACGATGGGCAAAAGCCATCAATTGTCGTTAAGCATCATGGGCATCATGAGCATCAACACCTCTTCGTTTTCGGGCTGAACAGCTGGCACAACCAATGCAGCCTTACTAGGATCGGCCAATTGAACCACGACATCGTCGCAGTCTAAGTTGTTCAACACTTCACTAATCACGCTACCTTTAAAGCCGATGTTCATGGGTATGCCTACGTAATCGCACACCATGCTCTCTTTTGCGCTTGTAGCGAAGTCGATATCTTCTGACGATAACTCCACCATTCCCATTTCTACATGTAGGCGAATAAGCTGACTGCTCTCACTTGCGAAAGGCAAGACACGACGCAACACACTCACGAGACCTTTGCGGTCGACGGTTATTTGGTTAGGATTGTCTTGCGGTATAACCGAAGCATAATTGGGATAGTTACCCTCTAGCAGACGACAAGATAGCATTCCATTTGGGAAATGCACCTCGGCATTACGATCATCGAACTTCACTTCTACCGGCGAGCTATCTTTTAGCAAGATGTTTCTTAACAGCGAAGCCGGTTTCTTACCTAGCACAAACGAGCGTTTTACATCAGAGCGTAAGGCCATATTCTTGGTTCTCACAAGCTTATGCCCATCGGTGGCAACGATAGCCAATCCATCATCCTTCAAATCAAAGTAGATTCCATTCATGATGGGTCGTAATTCGTCTTGTGCAGTAGCAAAAAGCGAACGCACAATACCATTGAGTAGCACCACCGATTCCATCTGTATGCTAGCCGCATCGGCTGCTAGTTCCTTGTTACGAGGATATTCTTCTGCCGTTTGTGCAGTGAAATTATACACGCCATTCTGGTAAGTAATCTGCACGGCCAACGTTTCCAGGTTGATATCGAAGTGCAAAGGCTGATCGGGCAGTTCGCGCGTTGCATCAAGAATGGTTCTACTAGGCATGGTAAAGCGCCCGTTGCTGTCGCTTTCGTCAAGCTGCATAGTGGCCTTCATCGTAGTTTCGCTGTCGCTAGCTGTTAAGGTTAGTACGCCATCTACTATCTCGAAGAGAATATTATTGAGAATGGGAATAGATGGTTTAGCACTCAACACCTTGGCCAAGTTTTGCAATTTGCTGCTTAATGCTGTACTTGAGATTGAAAATTTCATCAGTATTTATCTTTATTTAATTTATTGCATGGTTACGTTTGATTGCACAAGACAACGTATTGTTGGCTTGTGCAACGTGGGTTTTATAAGCACAAAAATACTAAAATCGCGTCTATTAGCAAAAAAAAAGATTGAAAAGTTTAGATTTCAGAACTAAATTACTATCTTCGCACTACAAAAGGGCGATGCGCACAGCTATTTAACTGCACACCCTCGACCAGAGAATAGGGACTAAGCCCACATTATTCGACAAAACAACAAATATTCATTATCACATTAAATATATAAGGACACAACACAATGGACATACAAGGTAAAGTCATTGCTGCACTTCCCGAGAAGACTGGTGTATCTGCCAAGGGTGAATGGAAGGTGCAAGAATACGTTATTGAAACTCACGAGGCTTATCCACACAAGATGGTTTTCTCGGTATTTGGTGCCGATAGAATTGCACGCTTCAATATTCAAGTGGGACAAGAGGTAATGGTTTCGTTCGACATCGATGCACACGAGTATCAAGGACGTTGGTTTAACAGCATTCGCGCATACGATGTGCGCCAAGTAGACCCTGCACAATTCGGGGCTGCCGCTGCAGCACCACAAGCTGCACCTGCTGGTTTCCCGCCTCAACAGCCTGCAACTGCTGCTCCTTCTAACTTCCCCCCTGCTAACGAAGCTCCTAAGGAAGACACTTCAGACGACCTTCCCTTCTAAGCAGCACATAACATAGAAATATAAACACGCCCTCACATCGCTTACAGCGACATGAGGGCGTTCGTACTTTTGGGGCTTATGAGTTTGTGAGTTTATGAGTTTATGAGTTTGTGAGTTTGTGAGTTTATGAGTTTATGAGTTTATGAGTTTATGAGTTTGTGAGTTTGTGAGTTTGTGAGTTCATAATTTGTTTGAGTTTGTAGACAATGAACAAACCAACAATTCCCAAATGTAACAACGTACAAATTGAAAATCATCAACTCAAAAACTCACCAACTTAAAAACTCCAAGACTCATCAACTCACCAATTCATCAACTCAAAAACTCACCAACCCAAAAACTTAAATCCTTATCTTTTATTTTACAATACTGCTCCAATTTTCGTTCCGTTCTAGCGAGAATATAGGCCAAAAAGTAGGTAAATTTCCACTATTTCTACCTTCTCACGCCTTGGTGTTTATCAATTTTAAAGCCTAGAACCTGCATTTTGCACCATTTTACCTTTCTAGTTTGGTTGCCAACTCGTATTTTTTCAACTCCAAAAACCTGCTTTTTGCCCCTAAAAACCCACTTTTTAGCGGCTATTTTGCCACTTTCGAACCATGTTTTAATGGTTCGAGAAGGTTTTGTTTATACCATTTCAGTGTATTTTTATGCTTTTCGTCTTGCATTTAGCAGCATTTTGCACTGCGTTTAGCACCATTT
>NZ_CALKQY010000044.1:0-2653 GCF_937990675.1 Hoylesella shahii
AGAATCTGGCATTTGACAGTCTCCAGAGATTCCTAAGAGGGAATTAACTGAATTAACCTAAATTAATACTCTCCCCGGTTTTAGGGATTATTTATTTCTGTTCTGATTATTCGTCACTCCGTTGATGTTTCTTTGCTTTCCTTTCGAAAAACTGTAGGCCAATGAGAGTCCGAATAGGCGTTTGTCCTTGTGCAACGTCGTTGATGAGAAATAACTGGCGGTTTGAGTTGTAGACTTTTCGATTGACATGCTGTTAAGCACGTCACGGGCAAAGATGACAATAGTTATGCTAGATTTAGGTATACTTATGTTGTAACGGAGGTTGAGAATAAACATTGGTTGTGTTGTGGTTTGGTAATACTTGCTATGTGCAAGATACTCAATGTCAACCGAAAGCTTGTGGTTATTGAATGTAGCCTGCAGGGGAAGGCTTAATGTGAAGTTGTAATTGTTTAGATGATTGGCATTACCTTTGAATTTTCCAAGGTTTAATGATACGTGTGGATTGGCGTAAAACCAACCATAATGTAGATTATAATATACGTTGAAATCCCAACTACTAGCACGTCCCACGTTCTGCCAGCGCTTCAGAAGGGTGTCACTTTGGGCTGTGTTGTCTAGCTGGAGATCTGCGATGTCGTTTACCCATAGCTTTGAAATGGTGAGATACAAGTCGCCCCACGATAAATTTAGGTCCATCTGATGTTTCTCCTCGGGCCGCAGCTGTGTATTGCCAGCGGTGCGAAGTTTGCCGGTTTGGCCCGTTTGGTTGTTTGTCAGCATGAACGCCAATGGGCGATTGACGCTCTTGGCATAATCAAGTTCCACGCTCATGGCATCGCCGCCATAGCGTAAAGAAAGCTTGGGAAGCCATGAGGACGAGGAATAGAAATTGTTGTAGTTGCGTTCGAACTGCATTGCAGCATGCACGCCAAACTTGTTTTTCTCCCAAAAGGCTGCTATGACAGGCGTGAAAGTATGCTCTTTAAGGGGTGCTTGCGAAGCGAATGTCGGCCTGTCTATGTCGGCATTTCGCAAATGGGCGTAAGCAAAACTGGCGCTGATGCCTGCCGTTTGTGCCTTGTTGACCAGCGAGTATTCCACAAAGCCATTGGGCGATATGCTGTTTTGGCGGATGTCTTGTTGGAAAGTGCCGTCAACTTCTAAGCCGGTGTGAGAGGTACTTTTGTTATACGATATTTCTCCATGCAACGAATGGTTGGCCTTGTTCCAGTTGAAAAACAGGCTGCCTGTAACATCTTCGAAGGTTATGGGGGCGTATTCAAAGCGAGCGGTTGTGCTCCCTTCGTACGAGTTGCGACTTTTCTGCCCCCAGCTGGTGTAGTAATACGAGCTGATGCCTGCTGAGAACGCATCGTTGGGCGACCATTCGGCATCGTAGTTCAAGTTTAATGATTTTCCATGTTCTGCATCATCCACATCTACCTGCGTTTGTTTAGAATGAATGTCGTAAGTGGACTGTTCACTTTTTCGCTTGTTGAGAGCATCGCCACTAACCATCAGAATGTTGTTAAGATGCTTTGTACTAAGCTGTGAATAAAGACTTGCTTCTGCATTGGCTCGCTTTCCCATGTAGGCTCCTAACGTAGGCGAGAGTGTTATGTCAACGCTTTGGTCGGTTTTTATTATTATCTCGTATTGGATGCCTTGTCCTTGGTTGCGTCGCTTAAAAGTTATGTCATTGATGTTTTCCGTACGCAGGGCTTTGAGAATCTTCATCGTACTTGCCCCAATACCTTTAAGTACTCCACCTTTGCCCAATCTAATACCTATAATAGGGTGGTTGAAGTAAGACAATCTGTTTTCATCAATCACAACTCCTGGTATCAATGGTAAAATATCAAGGGCGTTATTGCTTTTGAAAAGTTCTATACCCTTAATCTGAACGACGTCTTGCATCAGCGAACGTTTAACCAATTGACGATTGGCCGTTATGGTAACATTGTCCAAATAAAGGTTTGATTGGATGTAAAATCTGTTTATGGAGAGTGTAAGTCGCGCTGCTGCGTGTAGAATGGTCTTGCCCCAATAGGTTATTTGAATACTGTCGGCTTTGTAAGTGGTGGGTACACAAACCTCACCTCGTTCGTTTGTAATGAGCCTCAATGGCTCTTTCCCTTTGTTGGAAAGGTGTATGGTTGCGCCTGCAACAGGGGTAATGCTGTCTTCATCAATTATTTGTATCAAAAGGGAATCAACTCGCGTTTGGGCAAAACTACCCTTATTAAATAATAGTAGTAGCAAAAATGCCACTAATTTTAGGTAAGCGACACTTCTGTTTGCGTCAAACAGTTGGCGTAGGGATAGAAGTGTTTTATGGGTAAGGCGATTGTTAGTCATAATCAATTTAATTCTATGCGCAAATCTAGTACTATAATTCGAACCGTTAGTAAATAAAATGAAAAACTTTATCTAGACAGGGTTATTTTAACAAGATTAAACATTAGTGTGCTAACAGGTAACTATTCAGCGATAACCAATATACGCCAGTTCGGGATAAGAAAGTGCCCTAAAACGTTGGTAGTCTCGCTATTGTTTTGTAAATTTATAGTTGTAAATCAATAACTTACAAAACAGATATAGCGATGATTACCACAGACAAAGTTACAGAAATATTTTGTATATTGGATGA
>NZ_CALKQY010000045.1:0-19607 GCF_937990675.1 Hoylesella shahii
CGCAGTTGGTAGCGCACTACGTTCGGGACGTAGGGGTCGGGCGTTCGAGTCGCCTCATCCCGACCATCAAAATTATCGGCCACGCATTGGTAACAATGTTGTGGCCGATGTTTTTTTAACGTGCATTCCACCCTCTAACAGTTCATTCGCCATTGCCCATAAGCGTGCTTTTATGCCATGTTGTTTATGTTGTCTTGTGTCTTTTGCTACACTTTATTGGGCTTTACATCTGTAAACGCCTTGCCAATTGTAAAAAATCTGTCATAAAATTTAACATTATGAGTGCCTTTTTTCTAACCCTTTGCCTGCTCGCTCGTAAATAATCGATTCTCGCGAAGGTTTCACACAGCGAAAAACATGTACAACCAACTAAGTCTAATAAAACGAATTTTCGGCTATAAAAACCGCGTTTTACGCAATTTTTGAGGCTATTTGTAGCTAAACACCCTGCTAAATGTAGCAAAACGCAGTGCTAACTCCTACTAAACGCAGTGCTAACTCCTACTAAATGCAAGGCTAACTCCTACTAAATGCAAGGCTATTTGGTGCAAAACGCAGAACCAAATGGTGCTTTTTGCTAGTTTTTAATAACCCTATCAGCTCACCAATGGCAAAAAAATAGGGCTTTTTGAGGTGAAAAACCACCTAAAATAGGGCCTTTTAGGGGTAAAAAGTGGCTTTTGGGGGAGCGAAAAATTGAGCGTTGGCGAGCAAATAGAAGGGTAAAATGGTGCAAAATGACCATTTGGTGCTCAATTTGGATGTAAAAATTAAAGTGTATGTGACCTAAAAGTGGGCAAAAAGCCTACTTTTTGCCACCTCTTTTCTCTAGAAGGGGCTGGCTTGAAGAGTGTGTTTTGTAAAGTTTTATTACCAATATTAACAAAACAAGCAACCTAAATGCATTTGCACAATAAGCATCACACCCCTTTGTTTGGTGCCACACCCTTCATTTCGCAGCATTATTTGCTTGTTTTGAACATAGTTGTCCTCCTTTTGTGGTGCAAACAACTCCACCCTGCAGCAACAAGCACCATTACAATTACAAGCTAACGCCCAATAAAGCAGAAGCGTTATTGGCCAAAAACACTACGGGCAGACAACAACAAAAAGGCAATGAGCATGCAGCCAAAAACCACTATGCTTCATTGCCTTAATAACCTTCTATTTTTCTTTATCTATAAACCTTCTGTAAGTAGGCCTGCTGGCTCAACACCATTACAATGGCCTACACCTTCTTATATATAATCTTGTTTCTACCCGTAGTAAGTTGCAATAGTTCTCTGTTTTCGGCAATAAAACTATCGATGTGACGCACACGTTTTTCTTCCAAAATCTCGTCAACAGCGATAAGAATACCCGTTTCTTCCACATCGCCAAAACCGTAATTGATGGCCGTACCAAAAAGTTTCATTGTAGGACTGAGTCCCATATAAGCGTTTACCAAAGGCGGAATGTTATAGCCCAAGGCGCGCACCTCTCGGTTCAATATTTTATAATCCTCCTTAAAATCGTCGGCACTAAATAGTTCTTCCAGTTCCTTTGGGTCGGTTTCGATAACCAGAGGCTTCATCGGCGTAATCAAATTTTCCTTATCGTCGAAGTGTTTCTTCAGAAAATACAATATCATGTCTCTGCCACGGCGTATGTAAGAGGGGTACATGGTCATCTTACCAAAGAAATATTTCAGTTTAGGATTAATCACTGTGAGTGCTCCAAGGCCATCCCACAAGTTATCGAGTGCAAAAATGCTCTTCGCTCCCTTACGAATACTCTGATATTCAACAGCCACAAACGAGCGTCCCAGCTCCACGGTGTAGGGCATATATTCGGTAAGAAAACGATTAGAGAACTTAAACATATGACTTGTGGCCAACAAAGGCTGTCCATCGGCATTCATTTTCCAGTCGGTACCATATTGAAAACGATAGCCCCCAATAATATCTTCGGCATCAGGATTCCACACAATGAGTTGTTTATACCCACCTTCCATCGTGTCAAATTCATCAATGTCGAGCGCCTTTCCCGTTCCACCGCCAGCATTTCTAAAGGCAATCTCGCGCAATCGGCCAATCTCGCGCATCACATTGGGCGAGTCTTGAGCCGTAACGATATAAATTTCGTTATTGCTCTTATTGGTTAGGCGCAATTGTTTGCTTGGCGTTAGTTCGCTCTTTAGCAATTGTTTGTCAACGGGTGGGATGACTATTTCTTCCATTCTTCCTAGGATTATCGTTTATGGCTTAGGGGGTAGGTTGCCTGCATTGGCATTATTGGGCAGCTGATACACAACATCTTGTACCATTTGCGCCCATTGCAGAGGCGTGCGACTTTTATCAAACGTCTGCCAGGGTATAGGCTTTCCGATGGTTACGTTAAACGTTTTATGCCTATTCTTGTACATTTCGTCAACGAGGAACAGCATTGCCACGTTGAATTTCACGCCCAAACGTTTACAGATGTTAGCCAATCGGTAGAAGAAGTTCGAGTTTTGCCCGTCAAAATGTATGGGCACCACGTCTCTCTGCGTTTCTACGCTCTTAACCACAAATGTCTTAGTCCACTGCAAGTCGCGTATTTCGCCCTTTGTTTTGCGGCTACACAGTCCGGCAGGAAACATCATCATGTGCTGTTGTCCTTTAAATCCAGCCTCAACCATTGCAGGGAAAGCACGACTTTGGTTGCCAGTTTTGTTAATCGGAATACATAGCGGAGCCAGTCCGGGGAGGTTCATCAGCAGGTCGTTAACCAGATAACGAAAGTTGCCTTCGTAGTGTCTACCCACGATTGCCCCAAGCGCCACCCCGTCGATGCCACCCAAAGGATGGTTAGACACGAGTGTATAGAGCTTCCCATCGTCTTTAGTAGGCAGGTTTTCCATGCCTTGCACGTTCAACGTAAGGTCAAGATAACGCACACAAGCCTCCAACCAATCAACACCCACCAATGCGCGACTTTCCCAAAGAAAGGCATTCACCTCATCTTGATGCACAATATGCTTGAGCCATTTCACCAATGGCCTCGGCACAAGACGCGCTTTATTGCCCATCTTGCTTCGAAGGATGTTGTCTATGTCTATGGTTTTCTCCACAATGTCGTTCTATCAAAACAATACTAACAATTTGCAAAAATAACACTTCTTTTTTTAATTCGGCTGTTACCGACCTTAAAAAATGCGTCCTGATTTTGTATTTTTCTTATTACAGCCATGTTCCCTCCCCCACATCATTGTGTTAACAGGATTGTTTGGCTGTTTTTGTGCTTTTTACTTTCACCACTCACACCTCTATAAACGCCGAAAAGGTTTGAAAACCACAACGTGGCTTATATAAAAACTGCGCCACACGGTGTTTCCAAACCTTTTCTACATTTATATTTTTACTACACTGCCCCTAACAAGAGCAACCTTTAGTTGCGCAAAGGCGTATTGTGCAGCATCGGGATTTTACTTCTTACCTTTTTTATTACCGCCTTTTTTATCCATCTTGGCCCAATATTTTGCGCCCTTAGCCTTAAGTTCGGCAGTGAAAGCTTTGGCATCGGCAAGCGCTTTAGCTTCATCTTCGGGCGAAGCGTATGCGTGTTTGTAACCCTTCACCTCGTTCCAATGACCACGTGTAAAGTCGGGAACCTCTACGGGCAAGCATCCATTGTCCATCGAGATAGAGCCAAGTTCGGCCAAGCAGCACCATTCAGCCAGGTCGTACACGTCCATATCGAGTGGCAAACCATTTTGCAAGCAATACACCAAGCGGCTATCCATGATAAAGTCCATACCACCATGGCCACCAACTTCCTTCGCTTCGTCGCCATATTTTTTCACAATCGGACTAGTATAGCGTTCAACGAGTGCCTTCATATCGGCTTCTTTCAGGTATTCGTGTCCCGAAATCTTGTCGCTCGAAGGCTTAACGCCAGCATCTTTCAAGTCGCTAGCCGAGAGTGCATAACCCTCTGTGGGGTATTTATTGGCAAAACCCTTTGTTCCCGTTAGCTGATACATGCGGTTATAGGGTTGAGGAGTCATCACATTGTGGATAATTTCCATCACCTTACCCTGTTCGGTGCGAATAAGTGTTGTGGTTTGGTCGCCATTGCGGAAGTTTTCGCAAGCCTTACCATCAAATTTCTCAACCAGTTTTTTGCCGTTAAACGAATGTGTATCCATAGCAATAAGGGTGCGCATGCGGTCGCCACGATGGATGTTAAGCACCTGAGCGATGGGGCCTAGGCCATGTGTGGCATACACATCACCACGGAAATCCTTGTTATAACGCAAGCGCCAGCCCAGTTTGTCGTCGGGTCCGTTCTTCCAATAATGTTGCCAGTAGGGCGACAACTCGTGGCGATAAGCACCTTGTGCATAGATAACCTCACCGAAAAGTCCCTCTTGCGCCATGCGCAACGAGTTGAGTTCGAAGAAGTCGTAGCAGCAGTTTTCAAGAATCATGCAATGCAAACGACTTTTCTCGGATAGGTTTATCAGTTCCCAAATCTCGCGCATATTCATTGCCGAAGGCACTTCGATGGCCACATGTTTGCCATTGAGGAGGGCTTCTTTGGCCACGAGGAAGTGGTGAATCCAGTCGGTGGCGATGTAAACAAGGTCGATGTCGGTGCGTTTGCACAAATCCTTATATCCGTTTTCTCCATAATAAACGTCGGCAGCAGGCATGCTAGCCTTCTTCAAATACTTCTGACAGTCGTCTGCACGGTTCTTTTCATAGTCGCAAAGGGCCTTAATTTCGATGCCAGGGATATGTGTCCAGCGTTCCACAGCACCAGGCCCACGCATACCAAGACCAACAAAGGCCACGCGCACCACCTTTAATTTAGGAGTTGCAAGATTGATAGCTGATTGTTGTCCGGCCTCTCTTTGAGGAACTTCGGTAACTAATGTGCCGTTAACGTTTTTGTAAGGCCAGTTAAACTGAGCCTTCATGGTTTGCGGAACCAGCATAAGGGCCGCAAGCGAAAGCTGTACAAGTAGTTTTTTGCGTAACATATTTAAAGCTAATTTAAATTTTAGTCGTTGTATGCAGGACATGATTGTTTCAGCAAAGGTAATAAATAATGTTATGAACATGCGCTTTATTTTGAAAAAAACACTATTCTTACCTTTGTTATGTACTTTAATATATGTTTTACACAACGCAATACGCCCCGCTACGATTATCGAACGGGGCGCAAGGACTGTGCAAACACAGCGAGATTAGAGTTTTTGGTAATAAGGAAGTCGGTTGAGTGGCACGTCGATAGTAATTGTTCGTCCGCCTTTCAACACTCGTCCGCGGTCGTCTTTCCATTTTCCAGGGGGCAAAACCACGGTTCGGCTATTGCCCGCATCAACCATCGGCGCCACCATATACTTATCACCAAGCATCCATTGGTCGACTATTTCGATGTAGCCTTGATGGGGATAAGCGTACTCAAGACTTTGAACAATGGGTTCGCCAGTGGCTGCCGACCTGCGCGCGCATTGCAAAATGTAGTGTCCGAAGGTGGCATGAAGCTGCGCCATGGCCTTCACAGCCTGCAAATGCTGAGGGTTGAGAATGCGCCAAGGGGCAACCGAAAACTGCATCATTGGCATTAAGGCATGAACCTGGGCCGAGCGCACAATGAGTTTTTGGTCGAACTGACTGGCATCAATACCTAAAAAGGTGCCAAACGAGCCTCCACCAATCATATCAGGACAAGCGTAAGCATAACCAAGCAAGCCTGCGGCTATCATGTCGGGGATGAGTAAGCGCACGGCCTGCCACGAATAATCTTTGTCGCCCAAGCGTTGCACCAATTCTTTTCCGCCCATTTGCCAACCAGCTCGGTACTCGTTAAAGGGAAAAGCAAGACCAATTTCGGCCCAAGCGCGTGTGTGTTCTACCGAAGCTAGGCGCTTTCCGCCATACGACACAAGGTCGGAACGATGGTAAAAATGGTTATCGCCACCATCAAACTTAAACCCGTCGATACCATAACGCTGCTGCACGTCGCGTAAGAGCGTCACAAAGTGTTGACGAGCTTGAGGGTTGGTAAAGTCGTACACCGCACTTTGCCCGTTCCACCATTTGATGATAGCTGGCTGCGAAGTGGAATCATTCAGCAAATAGCCCTTTTCAGCGAGGTCGCGATACTCAGGAGAGTCGGCCGAAACAAACGGACACACCCACAACATCACCTTAAAACCCATCTCGTGCAAGCGTTTCACCATGTAGGCAGGGTTGGGAAAACGGTCGGGTTTAAACTCGAAGTTGCCATAATGTCGCTGCCAGTTATCGTCTATCATAATAATTCCAGGCGGGAAACCATTCTTCACAATGTCTTCGGCATAAGCCAACACGTCTTTTTGATTTTGATTGTACATCAATTCTATCCACGTGTTGTATTGAGGCATGGTAAAAAACAAGCTATCGGGCAATATTCCGCTCGGCGGGAAATGCTCGCGCATGGCCGACAAATAAGCTTCGCGAAGACTTGAGCCACCAGTTTTAAGCTCTATTTCGACCACAGGCGAGTCGAGATGCAGGTTGCCTTGGCTCACACTAAAGGTAAAAGGCTGGTTGCTCCATAGGTAGCGCCCTTTATTAGATATGAGCAGGGGCGAAACCTGATTGTTGTCGTTGCGGTTGAAAAGATTAAACGGCGATAGTTCTTTGGCAAACGGCATTTTCGAACCTAAAGCCGTAGCCCCGCCCCACCAACGTTCGCCGGGCTGCGACTTGATGTCGATGATGTGCTGAGCATGAGAAACGAGCGCAAAAGCAAGCGCAAAGATGAGGGTAAGACTGCGCTTGTGCATATTCTCTTTGAGGAGTAAAGGAGTAAAGAAGTAAGTAAATAAGTTAAGACTGCGTTTGTGCATATTCTCTTTGAGGAGTAAAGGAGTAAAGAAGTAAGTAAATAAGTTAAATGCTTTGGAGTGAAGAGTAAAGGAGTAAAGGAGTAAGGAGAAGGAATTAAGTAAAATGCTTTTCACCTTTTCAGCTTTTCACCTTTAAAATCCTAATGCTTCGTTGCATAGTGAACAACACTCTTTGTCTACGAACAAGGCACACCACTCCCCCGTCTCTTGGTGAGAGACAGGGAGTGAGGCCAATTGTGTGCGAGCGAATGAGACATTATCTTCTATTTCGCAATGTATTCGAGGGTAAGTGGCGTTGTAGCCTTGCTCACAACTTCATCGTTGGGCTTTATTTCAATGCCCTCTTTGAGGTCGATTACTACTTTATAATATCCCGCTGCCGAGGGAATGGTGAAGCTACCAGGACCACTACCAGGATTAACAAATGGAGAATTAAAGGCTGCATTGGGCAATCTCAAGGCCTTTCCACCACGAGGATAGGTAACATAGAAAGCCACATCGCCACCCCAACCAAAGTTATAGAACGTGCCTTCGTATTTTCCTGCGGCCGTACGAGCCAAAGGAATTACCTTTTCTGCATTCCAAACAATGTCGGTTGCATCTTCTCTGGGAGCCAAACTCCAGCCATCCATGTAGATAAATTGTGGGTAGGCCGAGGTAGGACAAGCATAAAACTCACCATTAAATAGGTCTATGCGCGTGTAATATTTGTCGTCGGCGGTCTTCAAGGTCCAGGTATCGTTACCCACTCCCTCAAACAAATCGGTGCTACCTTTAAAAGGAGCAAGGCTGAATGGAGCCGATATTGTTTGTCCTTTCTTCATATCGAGCATGCCTTCGTACACATAACTATTGCCCCATTTGATGTTTAGCTTCTGACCATTAAGCGTGATAGCCGATTGCATCTCTTGCCCATTGATGGTTACTTTACCATTGGCGAAGGTGAGCGACTTACCCACTCCGCTTACTTTAACCATAGTGCAGACACCCTTTTCAAACTCAGCGCGTATGGTAAAATTACCTTTATCTGTTACGGGGAAGCTCTTATTCTTATCGTCGGTGTTGCTCATCACGATATTTTTTCCATCCCAGAGGATGTATTTCCCAGTAGAAGGCTGCTTCAATCTGAACACTCCTGGCGAGGTACTTCCCCACATACCCACTTCAGGATCGTCGCCTTCGGGGGCAGTCCAGGTGTAATATTGTGCGCCATCATACCCAAACCCCTTCATCGCCATTTTGTTTTTGGGTTCTGTTATCTCACCATCTTTCCAGTGCCCAGAGATAGTTCCAAGGATATAATAGCTCTCCGTGGCATCTAAAGGAGCCCAGAAATGTTTCTCGCCCTTTGTTAGTTCGAAGGTAACAGGATTGAACGACACCTTAAACGAGGCATCTACATCAGCACCAATAACGATAGAATCTTTGCCCATCGTGGCAATTTCGCCAGCCGTTGTACCCCAGTAGATACCCGAATTATCGGCCGTTGCGGCAACAATGCCTTTGGTATTGGCCGGGAAAAAGATATCGTCGGCCACGGTAAACTCATCGCCATTCTTTGTAAGGGGATAGACTTCGCCTGTAGAAAGAAAGAGATATAACTGCGTAAAGGTGGGAGCCGACACATTGGTTAGGTCGAAATCCTGTATCAGTTCGCCATTGCGTGTATTGTCTAGACGCACCCTTAGTTTCAGGTTTTCGGTCTTAGCGTTCTTGGGAAGAGCCACCAGCAGGTCGGTGTTAAGGTTAAAACTTTGTCCCAACAAGCTTTGTTGTTTGCGCACAAGCGTGTCGCCAGCGGCATTGGTAACGGTTATCACATATTGCTCTAGGTTGCGTTCGTCGGTCATTTGTCCCGAAACATTTACTTTGTCCCCATAGAGCAACCCGTCTTGGGGTGTCACCTGCAGTTCCATTTGTGGTTTCGGACCATTTTTTTCCATGCTTATAGCGTCGTTGTTGTCGCTACATCCCACCAGTGCGAAGGCCAATGGCAGCACGAGTGAACAAGAGATTGGCTTGAACATAATGTTATTTTTTTAGTTATGCTTTTACAAAAATATTTGATTTATACATCCATCGCAGCACGAGGAGTACGATAATGCCCTGCACAGCCGCATTCAACACGGAATAATAATCGCCTAGCAGGGGCTTTAATCCATAAAAAACCGAATCGGTTATAGAAGAGAAACTCACGTGTTCGCCCACCATATAAGCCACAAGCGAATTGCTTCCGTAGAAGCGCAGCCACATCAATCCACGCGTTCTGCCCTTTAGGTCGACCCAATAATAGGCTGCTCCCATAAGCAAAAGACAGATTCCGCCCGACAAGAAGGTCATTGAGGTAGACCAAATATGCTTAATGATGGGCACAACACCACTTAAGGCAAAGGCCAACACTATCAACAAGAGGCCTTCAAACAACAGAATGCGCAGCTTGCTTGTGTTTTTAAGTCCAGAGCGCAGCACCATTCCGGCCATGCATCCCATATAAACCGTGGCCACAAAGTTGAGCGAAGACAGTATCCAGGTGTAGTGATAGGTGGGTTCCCAGAGCCATTGGTTGCCTTGCCACACCACTCCATCGCGCCAACGACCCAACACTTGGCGGTCTATCTCCTCGCAAATGTTAACATCGATGGTGAAATCCATCTGCCCCCAAATGGCAAACACGGCCACATAGGCCAGCATGCAGCTCGCCACAACAGCCAACTGCGTGCGCCAAGAGGTGTAAACAAAGAGCAAGGCCACCACCACATAACCCACTGCTATGCTTTGAAGGGTGTTGCTATAAAGATGGAGTTGGCGCAAATCTAGGGCCAAAAGGTTGCCTTGAGCCACCATTCCCAACAGCCATAACACCATAAAGCGCCTGAACAAACGCAGTAAGAAATGGCCTCGGTCGGCACATTTGCCACGCTGATACTTGCCCATGGAGAAGGGAATGGTGATGCCCGACATGAACATAAACAGGGGCATGATGATGTCCCAAAAGCAAAAGCCCTGCCAAGGCACATGTGTTATCTGTCCAAAAAGCGCTTCGCCGAAGCTTCCTGGCATTGGTCTACTGGCCTCTACCCACTCGTACACCACGGGTTGGAATAGCACTAGCAGGGCTAAATCCATTCCGCGAAGTAGGTCGAGCGACAACAGACGCGACGATTGCTGTGCCGAGACACTACCATTGGCACCTTTTGAGCATTGCGACACTTGCTCCTTATCGTTGTTTTGGGCCGACGAAGCAGCCTTAAGAGATAGGTCTGAACGAGTCATTTGCCTCGCTGGTTATTACGATTTAATGTGTTTATGCCCGATGATTTGCCTTAAACCGATGGTTTGTGGCTGCACATCGCCATTATTTCTTACTGAAAACAAGGGTGGAACTACCTGCTTTGGCGTTCTTATCTTTGGCCACGGTGATAGCAATGTCCATATCGTTATAGCCCTTTTGCTTGTCCCACACAGTGGTATTAGCCAACCGCACGGCGTATACAGGGTTGTTTCTTAGGGCTTTACTACCATCGGGTAGCCACAACTTCAACTTATATTTGCCCTCAGGCAGATTGCTTGGAAGTTTTACTTGCAACTTAAATGTAGCCATTCGTTCGGGTTGAACCTGGCGTAAATCGATGTCGGTGGTGGCCACATACTCGCTACTGTTGTTTTCAGAGCAGAGCACTAGCACCACGGGACGTGCATTATACAGACATGCAGTGCCAGCATTGCCAAACGTAAGATTAAGAGAGAGGTCGCTACCAGGAGCGTTTTGTTCGGTAAATTCGGTCTTATTCAGGAAGATACGATAACCCAGCAGTTTCTTTATCTTATTGAAGTACCCACCTTTTTTCCAATTATCGAGCATCGGAGTGTAGTAGGCATCGTTTAAGAACGACCAATGTAGGGTTTGGATTTCGGCCAAAGCTTGGTCGCCAGTAGAGAGAACAGCCCCCTTACCAGGGTTAGCAGTCTCGCCTCCCAGTGGCACAAACAAGCCCTCTTGTGCCACATACATCCTATCATTCTTCAAATCTAGATAGGTACCCATATTGGTTTCATTGGTCATAAAGGCATCGTTGTGATGACCAATGCGTGCGGCGGGCGTGTTTTTAAAAGCAGTTTCGGGCGTCAGTGCAGTGCTATTGCCCAAAAAGTCTTTCTTATACTTAGGCACTCTCACCTGTACACAGCGCTCCGCAGGCAGCACTTCAAGCCATTTGTTCAGCAGTTCGGCATACGAAGCAGTGTTGTTAAGCTTGTTTGTTGAGTAATACCACTCGCCCCATGCGCCTATAAAACCAGCCTGAACGCAGGCAATAACACCCACTTGTTCGTGGAGTGTGGGTTTTATTTGGTCGAGATGGCGCTTGATAATGTTCATAGGCGCGTCTTCACCTTCTTGAGAATTTGTGTAAGCAAAGCGCAAGATGGCCTTCAAACCAGCTTGTTCTACCAAGTTGAGGTCTGCAGATAGCTTCGTAGCGAAGGTTTCGGGCAGGTCGGTGTTACGATATTGGGGCAGGTAATACATCAGTTGCACCAATGTTTTGCCTTCACTTCTTAGTTTTACAAGACTACTTAGCGAAACGCTTTCAGTGGCATTACACTCCAACTGGGTGTAAAGTCCGCGTTCGGGATTAGCTATTTCGTCGTTGCTCTGCCTGTAAGTAACGCTCTTTAATTTCACTTCTGTCGTGGGAGGCGTAATGTTATCAGGTCTCTCGTCATTGTTGTTGCCTCCACATGCCATAGCCATAAGCACCATCGCACTAAGCAAGAGGTTGTTTAGATGTGTCATTTTGTTGATTGTTTAAGCCAGGCCGACGCTGCAACAACATCGGCCCAGCATTTTACTTATTGATAACCAGCATTTTGTTTCACTGCTCCCTTGCCATCAATAATGGCCGACAAGGGCAGTGGATAAAGCTCTTTAAAATCTTCGGCATAAGGCGAATTATTGATATTCTTTACCCATTGCGCGAGCTTATGATGGCGAATAAGGTCGGCACGGAACTGTCCGTTCTCGCACCAGAACTCGTGCCAGCGTTCGGTTAAAATAGCATCAAGCACCTTTTCGGGAGTGTTTAGCGCGCTAGCCGACAGCTTTTCAATGCCTGCACGCTGGCGAATGGTGTTGATAAGGTCAACAGCCTTGGCCAAGTCGGCTGCAGTTGCGCCTGTTTTTTGCGAGAGCGCCTCGGCCAACGACAAATAAACGTCGGCATAGCGATAGAGAATCAGGTCGATGTCTGAGTGTCCACCAGTGGCGCTCACACGTGTATCGTAGCCCATTTTCAAAGCAATCGGTCCCATTGCCAGCTTTGCTTGCGGCGTGTTGCGGTCTATCTGGTCGCCTGTCGAACTGGTATAGGTGGTTAGCAGCTTCGTTCTGCGCACGTCTTTAGCATCAAACGAGTCGTAGAATGCCCAAGTACTGGTCACTGTTCCCCATCCTCCGCTCATTCCTCCCTGAGCAAAGTCGGTGGGAAGCACCATCATGTGCCATTGATTGATGCTCGGTCCATCGTAAGAACAGGGCAAAGCATAGATAATTTCTTTGTTTGCCGAGCCTTGTCCGCCCAGTTCAAACATCTTTACATAGTCTCTTTGCAACTGATAACCATACTGCGGAGCCATCATTTCGCGTGCAAGGGTCTCCACCTTATTATAATAGTCTTTGCTAACAGGTGTTTCGTGCAAGTAAAGACGTATGAGTAACATCTTAGCAAAGCCCCTGCTAAAGCGACCATATTCGGCTTTATCGGGCATGGGCAGATAATCGGCAGCAAACAACAGGTCGTCTTCGATGAACTTAACTTGTTCTTCGCGCGACAAACGAGGCAGGGGTTGTTCCTTCAAAGGGTTTTTCAACACCTCTAACGGTGCAATAACCAGCGGGCCATACATATCGTATAGCGTGTAAGTGAGGAATGCACGGGCGCATCTCACTTCGGCTTCGTAGGCCTTTTTCTTGCTTTCGTCGATGGGGGCACGAGCGATATCGTCTAGCGTAAGCGTGCAAGTGCTAATTTTATTGATGTATCCACCGCTGTAATCGGTGGTGTTTCGGGTAAAATAAAACCAGGTTATCTCTTCGCTTGTTGGGAAAAAGTTAAGCTCTGCTGCCATCTTTTGTGCACCAAAGTCGCCTGTGAGGATGCCTGTTGTGCAATCGTTCACAAACATCACGCCTCTTTCTGAGGGCGAATAGAGTCCATCCCACCAGTTGCCACGCAGCGGATAGTAGCAATTCATCACCAAAGCCTTTACGTCGCTTTCGTTTTGGGGGAAGTTATTGGGGTTTATCTCCGAATAGTCTACAGGCGTTAGGTCGGAACAGGCTGTGTTTAATGCCATAGCTGCCGATGCCAACATCAGGGTTAAGCCTTTTATTATTTTCATCATTGTTGGTTTTTACGATTAGAATGTTACGTTAATTCCCAAGCTATAGGTACGGGCATTGGGATAAGATGCTGCATAATAGTCGGTCTCGGGGTCTATGCCCTTATACGGCGTGATGCAGAACAGGTTGTTGGCGCTTAATGATAGGCGAACGCGCGAAACCACTTTGGTGTGCGAGAGCCATGTGCGAGGCAGCGTCCAACCCAGACTGATGTTGGTGAGACGAACAAACCAAGCCTGTTGATAATACCAATCGCCCGAGGTATAGTTGTTTGCCCAGCCATTAAACGATGTGGGTTGGGTGGTAGAGGGATTGTCCCAAGTCCAGCGATTTTTTATTTTTCGCAGGGCATTATAGCCATAACGGGCTAGGTCTCCGCCTCCAAGGCCGTATGCCATCTCGGTTGGGTCTTGCATTCTTCGCCCAAACATACCATTAAATTGTATATTCAAATCGAAGTTTTTATATCTTAAGGTGTTGGTTATACCAGCGAGCCATGCTGGGTCTTGCGAACCTAGCAGCACATTATCGGCTTCGTCTATCATTCCATCGGGTTCTCCAGTGAGCACAAAACGTCCATTTTGGTCCACCACGGGTTGCTTATTACTGTCGCGTTGATAACCGTTGATGTCTTTTATCACTAGTTCTCCTGGTCGCAACAATGGCTGTGCGCTGGGCACTTCTTCGCCAATCTGCAGGATATGGTCGGCCAAACGAGCATAAATGGGTCTTATGGGGTCGTCCACACGTTCGTAAACACCCGGTTTCCAGTCGGGTGTGCGCTCCTTCCAACGGTCTTTATACGCGGTAAAAGTTAGGTCGGTGGTCCATTTAAAGTCGCGTGTGTCGATGTTTTTAGTATTAATGGTAAGTTCCACACCTGTGCTTTGGGTCTTACCCACATTGGCCATCACCATTGTTACTTCTTGATAGGCGTTCAATGGCTTATAGTTCAGCAGGTCGGAAATCACCTTATGATAAAATTCCACACTGGCAAGGATGCGGTTATTGAGGAAACCCATGTCCAGTCCTACGTTCCATTCGGTGGTTGTTTCCCACTTCAGGTCGGGGTTTTCCAGTCGGGTACGCTTCACACCGATTATCTTTGAGTTGTCTTCTTTATTAAAAGCGGTCTGTGCCGAATAGCTAGCAAAGGCATTTGTACCGATATCGGAGTTTCCTGTTTGTCCCCAACTCAATCTCCATTTCAACATGCTTAGCCATTCAATGGGCTTCATAAACGCCTCTTCGCTCATGGTCCAACCCAATGCCACCGAGGGGAAATAGCCCCATTTGTGGTTTTTGGCAAACACGCTAGCGCCGTCTGCACGCATTGTTGCGGTGAGATAATAGCGGTCTTTCAGGATGTAATTGGCGCGGAAGAAATAACTTTCCATCTTATTTTTGCTATATCCCGAGCCCACTCGCCTTTGTCCGGTGCCTGCATCAAGGTTGTGGTATCCAAAGGCGTCGGTAAGGAAATCGTTGTTGCCTGCTCTCGAGGTTTTAAATTCGAACTGTTCGAACGATGTTCCAGCCAACAGCGACAGCTTATGTTCATCGTTAAAGGTGCGCGTGTAGTTGGCTGTGGCTTCTAACAGATATTGGTTATTGTCGTTATTGTAAACATCGGCATTGCCATTGGTGTTTCGTCCCCATAGTGTTGTCTTGGGTTCGTAGGTACCTCTGAACACATTGGTGCGGTCGAGTCCTGCATTTAGCTTTAGCGTAAGCCCTTGTAAGGGGTTGGTTTCAAGGAAGATATTACCCAAAAAGCGGTCGGTGCGACTTTCATCTATGTTGTTGAGCAACGAATAGGGGTTGGGTTGCGTTCCCAAAAGGGGGTTGATGGGATAGAGTCCTGTTGATGGGTCAAAGGCTTTGATATGCGGACCCATCTGCACTGCGGCCCTAATCATACCCGATTTCTCCCATCGTTGACCGCCTAATTGTGTATTGGCGTTGTCTATTCGTGTGAGAGTGAGGTTTAAACCGAGCTTAAAAATATCGAGAAATTTCTGGTCGATATTGGTTTTCAAGGTGTATCGCGTCATACCAGAATTGCGAATTATACCTTGATTATCGAAGTAGTTAAGCGAGAGCATGTACTGTGTGCCCTTCGAACCACCACGCAAACTCAGGTTATGTTCTTGCACACTACCGTTGCGAGTAATCAAACCCAACCAGTCGGTGCCTGCGCCTGCGGCTGCTATCTGTGCTTCGGTAAAGGGTTGTGTGTAGGCCAATCCGCCTTTGGGCGCTCTAATTGCGGCCTCAAGGGTTTTTCCTCCCCAGGGTCCAACGCCGTTTTCCCACACCCAGTATTCCCAAGTCGACTTGTTTTTTTCCACCATCCACTCTTGAAGCGATAGCATGTCGTACTTGTCTGAATACTTTTGGTAAGAGTAGTTATACGAATAATCCACCTGTGGTTTGCCCTCAGCACCGCGCTTGGTGGTTACAATCACCACGCCATTGGCTGCACGAGCACCATAGATAGCTGTTGCCGAGGCATCCTTGAGCACCTCCACACGTTCAATATCATTGGGGTTAAGAAAGTTGAGCACGCCTTGTGTACCGGGGTCCATACGGTCGTTTACGCCTTGTGGCTGGTCTATCTTGGCAATAGGGAAACCATCCACGATGTAAAGTGGGTCGTTTTTGGCATTAACCGAGCCAGCACCACGCACCAAGATATCGAGACCGCCACCAGGCTGGGCAGAGTTTTGGCGTACATAAAGGCCTGCTGCCTTACCGGCTAGGGCATGAGCGGCCGACGCAACGCCGGCCAAAGCCACATCTGAACCTTTAACCGAGGAGATGGCGCCTGTTAAATCGCGCTTCTTCATCTTGCCATAACCCACCACAACAACCTCGTCGAGCGAACGACTGTCTTCGCTTAGCGTGATGTCTAATGTTGACTTGGCCTTTACTTCCTGCGAGGTAAAACCGATGTAACTTACCGACAGACTACTGCCCACGGGCACTGTGAGCGT
The DNA here is from genome assembly GCF_937990675.1 of Hoylesella shahii. Lineage (NCBI taxonomy): Bacteria > Pseudomonadati > Bacteroidota > Bacteroidia > Bacteroidales > Prevotellaceae > Hoylesella > Hoylesella shahii. The sequence goes on from NZ_CALKQY010000045.1 coordinate 16,259, forward strand.
AAATCTACCATCCAAATCGGTAACCGTGGCTAGCTTCGAACCCACCACCTGTATGCCGGCACCTATCACTGGCTCGCCGTTAGTGTCGTGAACATAACCTGTTACTGCGATGGTTTGTACTGGCATGGATGTCATTGGCGTGACTACCGCGCGGTTCCCGCCCAATGCTTGAAGCGGAAAACACATCGTCGCCCCACCTGCAATGAGCAATGCAGAGAAGCATAAATTTACTTCATGGCGTAATTTCATACTGTTGTTTTTTAATATAGGATTTAGTTGAATATCAAAAAATGCTTGTAAAATTAGAAACATTCCGTAAATTCTAGTCTATTTTACCCAATCTTTTAATGTTTATAAACAGATATTTGATTTGCTTGTAAACTAAATTATGAACAGTTATGCTGCCTTCAGCTTCTATAAAACGCGTATATTTCGAGCATAAACATTTAAACAAGGTGCTATCTTGCCATGAAATAAAGTGTATTTGACAACATACAATTTGCAAAAGAATGTTTATCAACTAAAGTTTAAATCGCTTTTGAGCGAAATGAATTGTGCCTTAAGATATGCATACACTATTCTTTTTAGAACCATTTTTGGATATATTGCTCGTTTTTGCCGAAAAAATAAAGATGCAGAACAATGAAGTTGAGGCATTCTCTGCCTCATTTTTAACGCTTTGCTCATGCAATTTCGCCCACAACTGTGCATAAATAATCATAGAAAAGTAGGCTGTCTTTTTTCTATATCAACCGAAGTTCAGGACAATTACCTACACTTTATGCGGGTGTTGACGGCCTTCGATTGGTATGTAATTTGTAAAATACACGGTAAACACCGCTGCCAGTTCAACTAGTAGTGACAAAGAAACAGTATTGTTAACCAAAAAATTGCTAAATACATACTCGTACAACACATTTATTATTGTTCACCTCGTCCTCCAGTTTGGCACATTTCGGCATTTCTGTGCAGCATTATTTGTTTCGCTTTTTATCATATTATTATCGTATCTTATATCATATCAGTACTATTAGAAGAAATACACCTTTCGCAAAATACGATATTTTGAAGCATTTATTAGAAATTTAAACTTATTTTGAATTGCAAAACAATCTTTTTTCTTATTTTAATGAAAAAAGAAAGGAAAACATTTGGAGGTTAAGTTACAAATATCTATCTTTGCGATGTACTTAGTAATCTTTGCGAACTAAAACGCTAGATTAACTTGCAAATCGCGAAATAAAAAATCGCGAATCAACAACAAGGGACTTATGCCTTGCCCTTACAACCGCCATTGAACACATGGCGAAAATGACGAACCAGAGAAAAATAATAAAAATACAATAATATACAATCGAGGGACTTGTGTTTTAGCCACAAAAACAACCGTAAGGGAACGGATAAGAGCCACAAACAAAGACGCAAAACACAACTAAAGGCGAACACAATATCCAAAAACGCATAACAAACTGGCGTAATGCTCGATTGACTATACCTCTCAATGCTCCGCTGAATGAGCGGACACCTAATATGTATTAAGTAAATAATCTAAACTGATGTTGTATGAAGAAGGTAGTATTGTTTGTTTTTATGTTACTGCAGCTATGGGCCTGCGGACAAGTAAAGTACAGAGAAGTGCTAAGCTTGGCCGATGAGTTCGTATCGAGCCTTGAAACGGACTACCAAAGCTACGGATTACTCGGAGGCGTAGACAAAATTCGATACACCAAGGATGGGCTTTACCAAGTATTTCCCATGGGAAGGCTCATCAATGTGAAAATCGATAGCATGGCCTCTGACAACGACTACGAACAATTGCGACAGGCATTAGCCGCTCATTACTCCGATGATGGACGAGTGAAGCAAGTTTATCGATGCCACGCGGGCACGATAATGATAGACTGCCGCAACTAATTTAGTGTTACATACTGTTGTTTGAAGAAAGGGCGCGGCAGTAAAGCCACGCACGGAGGCACGCTAGTTTCTTTTTACATTTAGGTTGCCTCTGGCGAGAACTCTATGTGTCGCGACCCTTCAATCTTTTTCTATGCCTTGCTGTTTGCTCTTATTCTTTTTCCAGTAAGGGGCTTTTTCTATTTTCAAAGTTGTTTTTGGATGATGTTTATGGCGCATGATTACTTGTTTTGCGCAGTGTTTTTGGTTTGTTTCACTGATAATGGCTAGCAAAACTGTTTCTAACGCTTGTGCTTCGTTTTGTTTTTCCTTTGCGCACTCAGGTTTTTCTTCGTTGCTGATGGTCTGTTTAAGCTGTAATTTCTGTTCGTTTGGCCAGATTTGGGCCTAAATCTGTTAGGCATTCCGTACTTTGTAAAATATTTAGCATGATTTTTAACACAAAAATCGAGGTTTTTAGCAACCAACCACCTACTAGCTCGTAAATAAACGATTCTCGCCGGGCTTTGACGGTGTGAAAAACTCACTTCACTAACAAAGGTTGACTAAACGACTATTCTGTGAAATAAACCGTATTTTTCACGACTTTTGGTGCGTTTTGCAGCAAAATGCATGGCTAAATGCAGCAAAATGCAGTGCTAACTCCTACAAAACGCAGTGCTAACTCCTACTAAATGCAAGGCTAACTCCTACTAAACGCAAGGCTTTTTGGTGCAAAACGCAGAACAGAATGGTGTGTTTTGTAATATTTTGACCAACTTCTTACCTCAGGAACAATAAAAAAACGCCTGTTTTTGGTCGTAAAAACAACGTAAAAAGGGGGTTTTTAGCACCTAAAAGTCGGTTTTGAGACGATGAAATAATGACTATCATTCTCAAAATAGAAAGGCTATTTGGTGCTAAATGACATATTTGCGCTAAAAATCGACGCAAAACAAAACGCAAAAGGGAGAAAAATGAGGCAAAACAGCAGTGTTTTAGTAGATTTTTTCTCTAGAATGTATTGCACTAGAAGGGGGTATTTGCAATATCTTATTACTCATATTAACACTTTACAGATACAAAAGAGCTTATTATCCTAAAGTCTTAAGTTGGATTTAGATTTTACTCAAACTGGTCATTAGAACCTAAACATATTTTGTTTTATTGTAGAGCAGATAGCCAGTCTTTGTAACGCAGATGTAGCGAGCTATGCTAAGTTGTAAAAACAGACAAGATGCCGACTAGAAAATAAAAGATGTTAGGAAACAACACTAAACAAGAATTTTGGAAACACTGTGGCTTGATGATCGATTGGGGTTTAAAATTGGCCTTATACAGCGCCCATATTTCGACCTAGCGAAACCTTTCCAAAGATAGATTGAGATTAAACCCCAATTGATTACGCCAGTTCGGGATAAAAAAGTGCCCTAAAAAGTTGGTAATCTCGCTATTG
>NZ_CALKQY010000046.1:0-43814 GCF_937990675.1 Hoylesella shahii
GAGCTTAAACAGATTTTGTTTTATTGTCGAGCAGATTGCCTGTCATTGTAACGCAGGCATAGTGGCTACGGCAAGTTGCAAAGACATACAAGATGCAGACAAAAAATTAAAGATGCTAGGAAGCAACAGAAAAACAAGAGTTTAGGAAACATTGTGGCCTAATGACCTATTTGGGTTTAAATAAAATTACGATGCTTAGCCATTCTATCGTTTGATTGAAGTCTTTCTCATCCCTTTTATTTAATGAACGATAGGATTTTCTTCAATAACTCTATCGTTTAGCGCATGTCTTTCGTCGCGCAAAACGATGTCAGTGGCAGTGTTGTCTTTTAAATATAAGTGATGCGTGCTTAGAAAGGATGAGACTAAGCATGCTTCGTTAGATTTTATCCACGTAGGGACATAACCTATCTAGTGTGGAACTCTTTGCTTTTTATAGTTGGAAGTGGCAATTACACAAAGCCATCGCCTTTTTTTAGGCGTACTTCGTTGACGTATTTTCTAACCTTAGCCGACGAGTCTTCTTTTTTGCAGATAAGCAAGACATTGTCTTTTTCTACCACGATAAAGCCGTCGAGCCCATTTATTACGCCCAGTTTGCCTTTGGCAAGCTTGATAATATTGTTGCTACTATCTTCAAGAATAACGTCGCTATCTATCACCACATTGTCTTTTTCGCCTTTTCTCATGGTCTCGTACATGCCGTGCCATGTGCCCAAGTCGGCCCAACCGAAGTGGCATTGCATTACATACACATCGTTGGTCGATTCCAATATGCCGTGTTCGATAGACAAGTTGGGATAGAGTGGGAAGTTTTTGCGGATGAAAGCTGCTTCTTTGTGTATGTCGAATTGCGGATTTTCGGCGTCGTATTGTCTAAGGACGGGAGGCAGAAGTTCGCTGAAACGTTTGAAGGCGAACCGTGCGTTAAGGAGAAACAGGCCCGTGTTCCAGTAGAATTCGCCACTTTTCATAAACATTTGTGCAAATTCGCGGTCGGGTTTTTCTGTGAACGACTGCACGGCGAAAACATCGTTTTCCACCTCTTTGCCCATTTGTATGTAGCCATATCCGGGCTCGGGTCTCGTGGGCTTCACGCCAAGTGTGAGCATTCCGTCGGTTCTCGACACGAATTCCAAGCCTCTAATGATATCTCTTTGAAACGCGTCTTCTTTCTGAATAGCTTGGTCGGATGGTGTTACAACGATATTTGCGTCTGCACAAAGTCTAAGGATACGGTGCGAAGCCCACGCCACACTTGGAGCTGTGCTGCGGTATATTGGTTCCACCAATATGTTTTCGCTGGGCAATTCGGGCAGTTGGTTGCGCACGATGTCGGCATAAGACTCGTTTGTGCTAACAAAAATATGCGATGTATCTATTAGTTGTGCAAATCTATCGAAGGTTTGTTGCAGTTGACTTCGTCCCACTCCAAAGAAGTCGACGAATTGTTTAGGGAAGGACATTCGACTATAAGGCCAAAGGCGAAGCCCTCGACCGCCTGCCAAGATCAGGCAATAGTTGTTGTTGGTGTTCATTTTATCAGATGTGTAGTTTACGCAGACGAAAGTATAAAAAAACTTCAAGTCTGCCAAACAAACAGGGTTATTTCTTCTCAAATAATAAGAAATGGAGTAGAAAAGGGTTAGTAAGTACCAATATTTGCCACATCCTGTCCCACCCCTCTCTGTTTGGAGAAGGGTGGGGGATGTGGTTATGTAGTGTGTTAGTGTTTCGCTACCAAGTTTTTGTTTAGCCCACTTGGCTGCCTGGTTTCACTTCTTTCAACAGCGACAGCACACTAAGGTCGCCATCAAAGTTCTCTGCCGATAGAATCATGCCTTGGCTTTCGATTCCCATCAATTGTCTGGGAGCAAGGTTGGCGATAAACACCACGTCTTTTCCCACCAGTTCTTCGGGTTCGTAGAACTTAGCGATACCACTAACGATGGTTCTTGGTTTTCCGCTACCGTCGTCGATGGTGAATTTAAGCAGTTTATTAGCCTTTTTAACTTTCTCGCAAGCTAGGATATGGCCCACGCGTAGGTCAAGCTTTTCAAAGTCGGCAAAGTCTATTACGGGTTTAATCTCTTTAGCTTTATAGGCTTCTGCCTCGTTAGCTTTTTTTGTATCGGCCAGTTTTTTCAACTGATATTCGATGGCTTCGTCTTCAATTTTCTCGAACAGCAGTTCGGGTTCGCCCAGCTGATGGCCAGGTTTTAAAATTTCGGTGTTGCCCAATTCGTTCCAGTTTACTTGTGGCATGTTCAGCATATTGCGCAGTTTGGCGCTACTAAAGGGCAAAAAAGGTTCGAAGGCGATGGCCAGGTTGGCCACCAGTTGCAGCGAGATGTAGAGAATAGTTTCCACCCTTTTAGGGTCGGTTTTCCACACTTTCCAGGGTTCGCATTCGGCGATATATTTGTTACCGATGCGAGCCAGCATCATGGCTTCTTTCTGTGCGTCGCGGAATTTATAAGTGTCGAGCAAGCTTTCCACCTTCTCTTTCACATCTTTAAGTTCATCTAGTGCCAGCTTATCCACGTCGTTGAGTTCGCCGCAAGTTGGTACTTTCCCGTCGAAATATTTCTTTGTCAGCTGCAGTGCTCTGTTAACAAAGTTGCCATACACGGCCACCAGTTCGTTATTATTTCGCTCTTGGAAGTCTTTCCACGTAAAGTTGTTGTCTTTTGTTTCGGGAGCATTGGCCGTTAGCACATATCTCAGCACGTCTTGCTTACCGGGGAAATCCACAAGGTATTCGTGTAGCCACACCGCCCAGTTTTTCGAGGTCGATATTTTGTCGTCTTCCAGGTTCAGAAATTCGTTAGAAGGCACGTTTTCGGGCATCACATAGCCGCCGTGCGCTTTAAGCATCACGGGGAAAACGATGCAATGGAACACGATATTATCTTTTCCGATGAAGTGCACCAAGCGTGTTTCTGGGTCTTTCCACCACTTTTCCCACGAGTTGGGCAGTAGTTCTTTGGTGTTTGAAATGTATCCAATAGGTGCATCAAACCACACGTAAAGCACTTTTCCCTCTGCTTCTTTCACGGGCACAGGTATACCCCAATCCAAGTCGCGCGTCATTGCTCTTGGTTGCAAGTCTAGGTCAAGCCAACTCTTGCATTGTCCGTATACATTGGGTCTCCATTCTTTATGTCCTTCCAAAATCCACTCTTTCAGCCAGTCTTGGTATTTATCTAGTGGCAGGTACCAGTTTTTTGTTTTCTTCATCACAGGTTGCGACCCACTGATGGTTGAGCGTGGGTGTAGCAGTTCGGTAGGCGACAGGTCGCGTCCGCACTTTTCGCATTGGTCACCGTAAGCTCCTTCGTTGTGGCAGTGAGGGCATTCGCCCGTGATATATCTATCGGCCAGAAACTGGTGTGCTTCTTCGTCGTAGTATTGTTCGGTTTCTTTTTCCAGCAGTTTTCCATCATCGTAAAGCTTTTTAAAGAAGTTGCTGGCCATATCATGGTGTGTGGGCGAAGTCGTTCTGCTATAGATGTCGAACGAAATGCCGAAGTCTTCGAAGCTTTTTTTAATCATGGAGTGGAACCTATCCACCACGTCTTGCGGTGTAACGCCCTCTTTTCTTGCTCTGATGGTGATGGGCACGCCATGTTCGTCGCTACCACCGATAAACACCACGTCTTCTTTTTTCAGTCGTAGATATCTTGCGAAGATGTCGGCAGGCACATACACGCCAGCCAAGTGTCCGATGTGTACGCCACCGTTAGCGTAGGGCAGGGCAGCCGTTACGGTGGTTCGTTTGTATTGTTTTTGTTCCATTGTGCTGTATATAATAATGTGTATTTGCTTATTGTCTTTTGTTTTGGCATGTAGCATCATTGTTCAATGCCGTTGCAAAAGTACAAAAAAAAAGCGGCATGTGCTTGTTTCGTATGCCGAAACTTGGGTTTATTATGCCAATAGGTATTTGTTAAGTTTATACGATGATTGTTTTGTATTTTGTTGGTTGTTGGTGAAAGTTGATTGATGTGCATCAATTGTGTGTTAGTTTTGTTTACAATTGTTAGGTTAAACAAGATATATAAGTATGAAGTGGGGTAAAAAAGAGGGCAGTTTTGCGGTTAAATCGTAATTATTTTGTAACTTTGCAAGAGAGTAAAAAGGTACAACGTTAATATTTATTTAAATTAATCTTTGAAATTATGAGGATAATTAAGCAGATGTATATACGCCCAAAAGTAAGCTGCGTCAATATGGATGTTTTAGGAATGCTTTGCGGTAGCACCACGGTAACAAGCATAAGCAAAGAATCAGATAACTCTGCTGGAGCAGATACGGGTTACGGCCCATCGATTGAGCACGATGCTGGTGGCGAAGATAACGACTTGTAAAGTATAAACGCTATAAGCAATTTACTAATAAGTCTTCTAAAATCTAGTTATAAGAGAGCGTTTATACATATACAAAAAAGTCAAGTTGCCCAATCTGTAGTATTCAGTTGGTATAATCACTAACAACAAAAACGTGGCAATTTTCTATTTGTTATAGATAATATTTTTGCCCAACTCAAAAACTCTTTTCAAGGCAATGCGAATAAGTTTCGCTCCATGCCTTTAAGTTATTGCCGAATAGTTCGGTTTAATTATGGCCAGTAGGCTAATAAAGTCGCGCCAACAACAGTATAACAGTTGTTGGCGCGATGTTTTTTATGTGCGTGTTGTTGTTTGTGACGGTTTTAGTAGTAGCCGAGTTGAAACGCAAAACATGCGTGGAGAGAAAGATTTGCGCGTTGTTGTATTGGGATTTGTTTACTTTTTGCGTTCAAGGTAAAGGTTAGCTTTCTGTTTGTTGTTTTGTTTTGGGCTTATGGTTTGCTGTTATTGTGGTATTAATATTTTTCGATAGAAGTTTGCATGATGTTTTTATTGTGATGCTAGCGTTGTTTGATGATTTTTGCATTGCGCTCTTTTGAGCTTACCTATTTGTTAAGCTAAAGTTTCTTTGTGGGATAAAACAATAAGGGAGAGATTGTTTAGCAATCTCTCCCTTATGTTAGGTGTTATTGAAAGCGGATGAAAGCGCGAGTAGCTCCAGAATTTGTGTTTTTGGTAGCAACTTCTTTCTTCAATTGATCAGGACGAAGTACAATCGTGTGCGCTAAACCATGACAGTCAGCTGTCCAGAAGAAGCCACTTAGTGGGTCGCCTCCTGCTTGTTCAAATAGTATTCGTACTAAGTTGTAGTTTAGAGGGTTCGTGTACTTTAAGTCCTTCTTATCTTTAGAGTTAATTAACGACTCAACCCCAAAAGTGTTAAGTGCCAATTCCCATTCGCCTAAGCCTCCTAAAAACCATTTCTCATTTTGAATTTTTCCTGTTAGCTTTGTTCCGGGGTTGTATGTAGCCGCGTACTTGAATGTTGGGAAATACTCGCTCTCACCCTTTATTATACTGGTATTACTGGTGAAGAGTGGATTATAGGTATTGTCCCATCCGTTATACTGTTTAATGGCTGTATTAACTTGATTTGCAGAAACCTTGTTTTTGTTATCGTATCTAGTGCTCCATTTGCTGCCTCCACTAGCATCTTTCAACGCTATTGCATACGTATAAGGATGTCCTGCTGGTTTTCCCACAACCAATGCGATAGGTGTGCGTGTACCTTTTTTACCCATAGTGCCAGTGGTTCCGTCGCTAAACAGGTAGGTGGCAGTGTAATAAACGGTTACGGCTACGATATAGCTTTGTCCTTCTTTCAGGTTACCATCTATCTTATTGGTGATAGTCAGTGTTTTGTCTTTAATGGCTTTGTTGTAAATAGTACCAGAAGAATGAGTGCTAAACTTAAATTTCATGTTAGTTACATCTGTGCCAGGCAACATGTATTGTGCCGTTTGGCTTTGGATGTACGATTTTACGGGTGTACCTTCTGTTTGGTTACCCGTGAAGTTGCCAAAGGCAAGCTCGCCTGCAGCGGTGTTGTTTTCTACCGTTTTGGCGCCAGTGGTGGGGTCGATGGTGCAAGTGGTGGGAATGGCGTTTGCTCCAAAGGTGAAACTTCCAGTCGTAGGTCCATTAAATGCAGCCCCAGAGAAAGCCTTAATTTTGAAGAATACTTGTGCAAAGAATGGTTTAAGCACAAATTGAACTTTCGATTTGCCCTTAGCTTCATTGATTGTAGATGTGCCAGAGAAGTAAAGCGCCTTTTGTTTGTCGCTGCCATTTCTTGCAACAATCTTGCCATTCTCAAGTGTAAGGTGTTCGCTAAATACATAGAATGTGTATTCGCCTTTAGCCAAAAATTGTTCGGCCTTAGTTCCTTCTATAGCTTCGTAGCTCGAGCCATTGTATTTAAGCACCCATTTAGCTTTTTGTTCGCCGTTTTGATAAGCCAGTACGGTGTACTTACCAGCAGGAGCTTTGATGATAGCGCGAGTAGTAGCTTTTGTTTGGGGTGTTTCAACCACCTCAACCAGTGCTTCCAGTCCATTGCCTAGGTCTTCTGCACCCGATGCAATTACGTTACCCTGGTTGTTTGTATTAGCTGCACGCGTTGCATTTTCTGATGTGGGGTTGCCAGCAATGTAGTTGGCGTGTTCGCTTGAGGTAACAAAATCGAATGTAACGTTTCCTCCATCACCAGTGTTACTTACTGTCTCGTTGTCTTCAGTTGCGGGAATAGTGTTGTTGGCGCATCCTGAGAATAGTGCCACTGTCAGCATAAAAAGAAGCGACAGCGTTCCAAATGATGTCTTTTTTGTGTTCATTTTCTTGATTTTTTTGGGCAACTTGTTCACGCAAGAATACGCCCTTTACTTTTAACTCGTTTTATTTTGTGTGCAAAGTTACGATATTTTTTGTGAAAAATACTGTAATTTGATAATAAATATAATGTTATTGATGCAGAATAAGTAGGTTTCTCGTGCAAAACCTTTCAAAATGTAAGATAAAAAGATATAGTATTTTCTTTAGTTTGCTAAGTAAAAACATATTCTGTCTTGCAGGGTGTAATAAAAAGAGGTGTTGTTTAGGTTGTTTTATATTTCCAAATTATTTGTCGTTTCAGGTGAATTTCATGTTAGATTGTTGGTTGAAGCATGCAGTTGCTGTGCTTTTTCTACACCTTATAATATAAAGCCACATATAGAGTTAGGTGTTTTAGGGCGTAAAATGTACGCGATATCTTTTCTCAAGTTTGATATTTAAAATTATTAAATTCCCGCGTGAGTGGCATTAACCCAAATCTCGGTCATTAGCGCCTTAAAAGATTTTGTTTTATTGTCGAGCAGAGTGGCTGTCTTTGTAGTGCAGGTGTAGTGGGCTATGTCAAGTTGCAAAGACAAACAAGACACCGACAAAAAAATACAAGATGTTAGGAAACAACACAAAAACAAAAGTTCTAGAAACATTGTTGTCTAATAATCGATTGGGGTTTAAGTTGCTCGTAATTTCGGGTTGCGTTGTTTTTTGCCTGTTGTTTAACAAGTTCTGCCCAAATATTTTGGGTGTTCGGTGCTATTGTCTTAATTTTGTAACACTGCAAAAGGTTCGCCCCTCGCCAGTAAAAACAAACCCCAATATACACCTAAACCCAAACCCTTGCAACATGGATAACAAGATACCCCAAGAGTGGAACGACATCCTGCTTAAGGATGTAACCTTCATCGACTTGATGAAGCACCGCATTTACAACGTGCTTATCGTGGCCAACCCTTATGATGCCTTTATGCTCGAAGACGATGGCCGCATTGATGAAAAGATTTATAACGAATATGTGGAACTGGGGTTGCGCTATCCGCCCACCTTTCGCCAGGTTAGCACCATCGAAGAGGCCGAAGAGGTGATGCAGAGCGTTAGTGTCGACCTTGTTATCTGTATGCCAGGCAATGCCGATAACGATGCCTTTGCGGTGGCTCATGCCGTGAAAGAGCGCTTCCCGCTAGTGCCTTGTGTGGTGCTCACACCCTTTTCGCACGGCATTACGCACCGTATGCAAAACGAAGACCTCAGTATCTTCGATTATGTTTTTTGCTGGTTGGGCAACACCAACCTTATTCTCTCTATCATCAAACTAATCGAAGACAAGATGAATGTTGACCACGATATCGAAGAGGCGGGCGTGCAAACCATTCTTCTTGTTGAAGATAGCATCCGTTTTTATTCGTCTATCCTGCCTAATCTTTACAGTTATATCTTGATTCAGAGCAAACGTATATCCACCGAAGCACTCAACCGCCATGCTGCTGCATTGCGAATGAGGGGCCGACCCAAGGTGGTGCTCGCCCGAACCTACGAAGAGGCTTTGGCTTATTACGAAAAATACCCTAATAATATATTGGGTGTTATCAGTGATGTGCGATTTCCCAAAGATGGTGTTAAAGACCCCGAGGCCGGGCTTAAGCTGCTGCGCGAGATAAGAAAACGCGACGAGTACGTGCCGCTGATAATGGAAAGTTCTGAGTCGCACAATCGAGAGAAAGCCGAAAAAGAAGGCTTTCGCTTTGTTGATAAGAACTCTAAGAAGATGAGTCTCGACCTTCGTCACCTCATGGAAGAGCACATGGGCTTCGGTGATTTTATTTTTCGCGACCCCAAAACGCGACAAGAGGTGGCCCGTATTAGTTCGCTTAAAGAGCTACAAGATAATATTTTCAATATTCCCTACGATTCGATGCTGTTTCACATCAGTCGAAATCACGTTAGTCGTTGGCTTTCTGCTCGTGGCATCTTCCCCGTTTCGGCTTTCCTTAAGGGTGTTACGTGGCACAAATTAAAGGATGTTGATGCTCACCGACAAATTATTTTCGAAGCCATTGTGCGCTATCGCAACATGAAAAACCTGGGCGTTGTGGCCGTGTTCGACCGTATGAAGTTCGACCGTTATGCTCACTTTGCGCGCATTGGCGATGGCTCGCTGGGTGGAAAAGGGCGCGGACTGGCTTTTCTCGACAATGTTATCAAGCGCCATCCCGAATTTAATAGCTTTGCTGGCGTAAAGGTTCATATCCCCAAAACTGTAGTGCTTTGCACCGACTTCTTCGACCAGTTTATGGAACAAAACAACCTTTATCAGGTGGCTTTAAGCGATGCCAGCGATGCCGAAATACTTCAGCACTTCCTTGCAGCGCAATTGCCCGACAGTTTGAAAGCCGACTTTACCACTTTTTTCCAGGCCACACGTTGCCCCATTGCCGTTCGTTCTAGTTCGTTGCTCGAGGATGCCCACTATCAACCCTTTGCTGGAATATACAGCACCTACATGATTCCCTATATAGACGATGGCGAAACCATGTTGCAAATGCTCGAAGCGGCCATCAAAGGTGTGTATGCCTCGGTGTTTTATAAAGACTCTAAGGCCTATATGTCGGCCACGAGTAATGTTATCGACCAAGAGAAAATGGCCGTTATCTTGCAAGCTGTGGTGGGCAACGACCATGGCGGGCACTATTATCCCAATGTGAGCGGTGTGCTTCGCTCAATAAATTATTATCCCGTGGGCAACGAAAAGGCCGAAGAGGGCATTGCCAATTTGGCCTTAGGCTTAGGCAAATATATTGTTGATGGTGGACAAACTCTTCGCGTTAGTCCGTATCACCCCAACCAAGTGCTTCAAACCAGCGAACTAAAAACGGCCTTGCGCGACACCCAAACCCATTTTTATGCCCTCGACACCGCCCATCCTGCCACCGACTTTGCCGTCGACGATGGGTTTAATATTTTGAAATTGGGATTGAAAGAGGCCGAGCAAGACAATGCTTTGCACTATATTGCTGCCACCTACGATGCCAACGATGGCATTATTCGCGAAGCTATTTATCCCGAAGGGCGCAAGGTTATCACCTTTGGGGGCGTGCTCAAACACGATGCTTTCCCGCTTCCGCAAATTATGCAGATGGCCATGCGCTATGGCGAAGAGGCCATGAAGCGACCCGTGGAGATAGAATTTGCGTGCAACATCAATGCCGACCGCACTGGCGAATTTAATCTCTTGCAAATTCGCCCCATCGTAGACTCGAAACAAATGCTCGACGAGGATGTGGCTGCCATTGCCGATGAACAATGCTTGTTGCGTTCGCACAACTCGTTGGGCCATGGTGTTAGCGACGATGTCACTGATGTGGTGTATGTAAAATACGATGATCATTTCTCGGCTGCCCATAATTATAGTGTGGCACAAGAGGTAGAAAGCATCAATAACAAGTTTCTTGGCACCGACCGCAATTACATTCTTATCGGTCCTGGGCGCTGGGGTTCGAGCGATTTCTGGTTGGGTGTGCCCGTTAAGTGGCCACATATCAGTGCAGCGCGCATCATTGTAGAGGTGGCATTGAAGAATTATCGCGTAGACCCCAGTCAGGGAACGCACTTTTTTCAAAACCTAACAAGCTTTGGAGTGGGTTATTTCACCATCGACACCAATGTACCCGATGGCCTGCTTCGCAAAGAGGTGCTAGATGCCTTGCCCGCAGTAGAAGAAACCGAACATGTGCGCCACGTGCGTTTTCCCCGTGCGCTGCGCATCTTGATGGATGGTATGAAGGGCGAAGGTGTTGTGCTTATGAATTAGTGGCAAATCACCACTTGGGTATCGTTAGGGCGTTGCAGAGCGTGCAACGCCATGACGCTTGCTCGTGGCTTTTGTTTTCACAATTCAAAAAATAATCTTACCTTTGCATCGTTTCAAAGATAAAGGCGAGTTCTAAAAAACGGTTCTTGTAGCTGTTTTGCTTTCGTTAAAGTGGGCGAAAGGGGCGCATTGCTCTTGCGCAGCGCACAAAAACAACGCCCATACGTGGCGCAATGCTTTTTGGGGAAACCGCCAAAGCCAACACAGAAGTTGGCGTCCAGTAGCGAACAATTCACATCAACGTTAAACGTAAACTCCTATTTTAAAGGGTTTTTAATGGCTAAACAGTTTTTTGTAATCTTCGGTTGCCTTGCACTTGGCGAGGTTATTGTTTGGGCCACAGGCATCAAACTACCATCGAGCATCATTGGCATGTTGTTGCTCACATTTTTTCTTAAAACCAAGATTGTTAAGCTTGAGTGGGTAGAAAAGCTTTCCCAATTCTTGCTGGCAAACCTCGGTTTCTTCTTCGTGCCACCAGGCGTTGCCATTATGCTTTATCTCGACGTTATTCAAAAAGAATTGTGGCCTATAGTCATGGCCACCGTGCTAAGCACCATTCTTGTGTTAGTGGTTACGGGCCATATGCACCAGTTTGTGGTTAAAGCCGAACGTAAAATCATGGCGATGAACCTGCGCAAAAAACAAAAGACAAAAGAAAACAGCAACGCCGAATGTGTTTCAGAAGAAAACGAAATACAGGTTTAAACAAATGATAAAATGGCCTGTTATAGATGATCTTTAGGTTTTCCCCTCGCTATTTTACTGGCGTTAAGGCATATTGATGCAGCGCGCTATACTTTAAGTTATCACTTTTACCCCTCTCCTTGTAAACAATGCAACAGCTTTTTTCCAACCAATATATTATTTTGGCACTCACTTTTGCCGTGTTTTATTATTTCCGCCGACTGCAATATCGCACAGGCTGGATATTGCTCAACCCCATTCTCATAGCCATCGTGCTGCTGATAGCCTATTTAAAAATAACGGGTGTGTCGTTCGAAAAGTTTGAAGAGAGCGGCAGCCTAATCGACTTTTGGCTCAAACCCGCCGTTGTGGCCCTAGGTGTACCGCTTTATTTGCAGTTCGAAGCCATCAAAAAGCTATGGCTTCCCATTGTGCTTTCGCAATTGGTGGGCTGCTTGGTGGGTATTGTTAGCGTGGTGTTGATAGCCAAATTGTTTAATGCATCAGATGTGGTTATCATCTCTATGGCGTCCAAGTCGGTAACAACGCCCATTGCCATGGAGGTTACACAGGCCCTAGGGGGTATTCCTTCGCTCACGGCTGCAGTGGTGGTGATAACCGGAATACTTGGAGCAATACTAGGATTTAAAACCTTAGCCATGGGGCATGTCAACAGTCCTATCGCTCGCGGCTTATCAATGGGCACGGCTTCGCATGCCGTTGGTGCTTCCACGGCCATGGGTATTAGCAACAAATACGGCGCTTTTGCCAGTTTGGGTATCACCCTCAACGGCATTTTCACGGCCTTACTCACGCCCACCATCTTGCGTTTGCTGGGTTTTATCTAAATGTTTAGCTCCAGGGTAAAGGCTGGGGACTGTTGCTTGGCGCGTTTTATGTTCATACTCATCTAATAACCCCGGCATCAGTATCTGTGTTGTTTATTTGTTTTTGTAGATTGCGAGTCTTTCCAATTCTGAAATTGTAGCTGAATTCAATCGTTACCAAGTTGTTATTGTATTTTTGGTATTTATATGTTTGTCCTTGTATAGCTTTACTGTTGATTTCAATGGTGTTAACAGTATTCATAAAAGGATTGTTGTAATATTACCCTAGGGACTGCATTTTATAAAGAAGCTGGAACAAAAGTTCAGGAATGCTATCCAAATAAACAAAAGATGATAGATAAAATCTATGAACTTGGACGGTATAATGTATCCCATCATTGTGGAACACCTGAAACACTAAAAAAATAAATGTTATTGATATGTCCTGGCAGAGAGTTCCCGTGGATAAACGAAGAGTATTTCATAATGCGCAGTTGAAGCGAGTGAACATATTATTAGATCAATTTAATTCTAAAGATCCTGCATTTCATATAGAAATCAAACAGTACTAATTATAGCTTTAAAAATTGATAGTCTCTTTTGAAAAGAGAAGATCAATTATGCTATTTTTTAATAATTGCGTTATATATAATATATAAAGTATTCAAGTATGAAAAAAAAATGTTTTATTTCAATAGCAGCTTTTATTATGCTGTCTTGCATGGCCTCTTCGCCTCAACAGAGTCTGCAGTCCCGATTATTTGGTTTTTGGGCGCCAAGTGGTGATGAGGTTACTGTGTTAAAAATCGATAAGGATAGTTTGTATTATGTAGATGAATATCCTATTGTGGCAATACCTTATCAGTTTGCAGGCGATAGTATGACTATAGACGCTGACGGAACAACTATCGTACAACATATTTCATTTCGCAAGGATACGCTCGTTATGAAAAATCAGTGGGGCGACGTTAGTCGTTTTGTACCTGTTAAGGGAGGACTAAATATTTGCAAGAATTATAATGTAAAGGTACAAAAAACGGCAGATATAAGCAAATAATTTATTGTATAATATACTATGAATCAGAGAAATATTAGGTTTGTAAGGGAGGACTAATTATTTATTTGATTTTTTCATCGAAGGGTATCTTTTATTTTTTTCTTATAAATACAAAAAATGAGATAACGACAAAGAATAGCACATAGGCTATGTTTACGTATTCGCCTTTCGAAAAGTTTATTATTCCGCTATAAATACAATAGTTTAATCTCCACACTGTACTATAGGGTATAAGGTAGATATAATCTTTATTTTGAGCAATAATACCAAAAATCGTCATGAGACTAGCAAACCCAATAGGTAAAACAAAACTCTTAAAAATCAAACTAAGAGAATATTGTATAAATGAAACAGCAGAAAGTGCTATAAACAAATACAAGAAATATGAAACCATTAGGATATTATCATTATAACTGGAGAATTTATATCCAGGTAATAACTTATCCAGAGCAAAACCAGACAGGAGGAAAGTAAGATAACCTATAAGGGAAGAAATAAAGATAATCTCTAAAAGGAAGACAATTTTGCTCGAATAAACTGTCACCTTGCTCATAGGTCTTGTAAAAAGAAGTCTAAATCCATAATTCTTATATTCTACATCGCATAAAGAATAACTCAAAACGGCAGCAAGAATTGGATAAAGCAGAGCATAGAATTCAAAGATGTATCTACCCAATAACCATACCCAAGGATTATAATCAAAAGTTATTGCCGGATTATTGACAGCATCAGCATGTTTAAACAGGATATATACATCAATACATAAAGTAATGATAAAAGGAAATAACAAGAAGAGCCAAATGGCAATGTTAAATCTTAATTTATAGTGTTCGCTTTTAAGAATGGTAAAGAATGATACTGGTTTCATAAGTCGGATTTTATTAGATGAAGGAATACAGACTCCAATTTTTCTTGGCATTTATCTGCAAATATAATTTGAATGTTGTTTTGTTGCATTAAATTTCTAAAACTGTCAAAAGATCCATCTTGTTCTATTTCTATTATAAACGTTCTGTCAGAAATTCTATTTACGGGTATCAAGTGCTCTTTGCATATCTCCATGCCTCGTTCCGGCTGGTCTGTATATATTAAATATGAAAGCTTTTTCTGATTGAGTAGACTGTTAATTTCTCCTTGAAACAATAATCTTTTGTTATTTAATACTCCGATATGTGTGCATATTTTCTCCTGTTCAGCTAAGATATGTCCTGATATGAAAATCGTTTTTCCTTCGCTTTGAAGTTTGAGCATTAGCTCCCTCATTTCATAAACACCTTGCGGATCTAGTCCATTGAGTGGTTCGTCAAGAATGAGTAATTTAGGATTATGAAACATTGCCATCGCAATTCCCAAGCGTTGTTTCATTCCTGTAGAATATTTTCTAACTTTTTTGTCTTTATCTTTAGTCAAATTCACAAGTTCTAAAACCTCTTTAATGCGCTTTTGTCCACAATGATATAGCATATCCAGATAGTTTAGATTCTCATAGGCACTCAAATCTGCATAGAAAAATGGTTGTTCTACCAGGCATCCTATATTTTGAAGGATATACGATCTGTTAGAATGAAATTCTTTTTGATTGAAGAATACCGTGTTTTTTGGGGTTTGCTCCAATCCTAAAAGTATCTTTATCGTAGTAGATTTACCCTCCCCATTCTTGCCTAAGTATCCATAAATGGAACCCTCTGGAATCTTCAAGTTAATGTCTTCTAATACAGAATGATTTCTGTAGTTAAAAGTGAGATGGTTGGTTTCTAGTATATTCATAATCAACACTATCTTTTAAAAATATCGTATTTAAATGATTTTATGTAATTCAGTAGCTCTTATTTGAGCTATTTGATATTCTAAATAATTCATTGGAAAATATATGGTGAAATGTTTTTGGGCGGAAAGAACTATTCTCTTTTCTCGGATGACATAGATGGAATAAAGGAGCATCAAACCTATATACATTATTTCCAAGGTTTGTGAATCTATTATAGCAGTCATAATATTCATTCCCCCATCCATAATGTCTTTCATTTTTCATGTTCATATCAATATATTTTTCCTATTTACAAATACGTCACCTCCATATATTGGCTGATTGCAAAGAAAATAAAGCATATTATTTTTTTTATAGAGGACCTTGATGTCTTTAGTGTTTAAATAATATCTCCGCAAAATAGCTGATGTTTGATAAACAATTCCATTATAAGGATATGCGATGTCTGCCTGACTTGAACGGAGAGCATTGACGGTATCCCTATTTCTTCCCTCCCACATTCATCTTATAAATAGCATGTAGCATGATGTAGTGGGGGATAGTGTTGTGGCGTATCTCGCTCTTTCCTTGGCCGTTCACTTGATAATCTACGCTTTTAAGTTGATGGAAAAGGTCGAACGCTTCGAGTTTCACGGCAAATCTCCCTTTCATGAAGCTTTGAGTAATGTACGCATTGCACATCAAGTTGTTGGTATTAATCTGCTCATCGGCATAGCCTCTGCGGCTAAACATCTTGAGGTCCATTCCCATTTCCAATCCCGTTTTCATGCTATACGAACCGATGAAGCCATATTCGTAGTCGTAGGTGTTGAAGGGTGTAAAGCCCTTACGGGTACTATTGACGTTTCGCCATGAGAGCTGTCCCATCAAACTCAAGCTTAAGGTTTCTTTTTGGTACTTAAGCTCCAGGTGTTGTCGGGTAGTGTGGTTATTCACTTTGCTCAATACGCTACTCGTTTGTCCTGCAACTCCCGTCAAGTCTACATTGTGGTCGTAGTTATATTCTGTTTCGGTGAATAAGTTGAAGTATTTCATGCTATCCAACGGAACATTATAATAAATTTCGCTATGTGCTGACCAGTTGCCGTTTACGTTCTCGGGTTTATAAGTATATACACCCGTTTGTGGGTCGTAGATGAACCCGTTTGCCACGGCATTGTGCGTTTCTTGAATACCGAAGTAGATGGAAGGTAAATTGTATCGTCTATTATGCTTATCGCTAAATCTTATTCCCAATGAACTCTGTCTGCCATTTTTTAAGTTCGGATTTCCCAATGAGATGGCTAAAGGGTTGGAGTTGTCGCGGCGATCAATCAACGAATACATATCGGGAGTAGTGGTTGTCGAATTACCCCACGCCATAAATTCATATTCATTATGAACCAATTGACCTGAAAAGTTTATTTGTTTGATCCAATTACTCTGAGAGATGGCTTTTGTTATCGGTTCACTTCTATAATCCAATTGTTCTTTTTTATAGCTTAGAGGCGTAAATACGCCAAATGTAAAGGACCCTTTTCCTTTTCTTTTCATATAATGTACACCCAGTACTCCCATATGTTGTTTACTCATATAGTAGCCTGTATAACTATTATTGAGGTCTAACGAACGTAAGAGGGAATCCCGCAAAGAAGGCAAACTTCCAATACTATGGTCTTCATTTTGCCACTCTTGCAAGCGGTCTAATCGATATTTATTGTTGTTTCGATAATTGCCAGCTTGCCTGTATTCATACCCGGTGATGATGTTAAAGCCTGAGGGGAGAACAAATATGTACTGAGGATTAAAAGTATATGAATAGGTATAAGAAGGTGATTCGTCATATCTATTGCGATAATCTTTCTTTCCCGCCTCCTGGAGGTAGTCTAATTGGTATTTGCTGAAGTTATAATTCTTGATGTTTTCGTATGTGCTTTTGACTTGAACTCCTATTCTGTCACCCGATTTTAAAGGCTTTCCCAAGTATATATCCAATGCTGAACTGAGTGTATGACCATTGCCGAGTGTTTGAGATAATTGCCTATTTATGCCTTTATAGGTGGAGAGTTGTGGAAGGCGAAGCGTAAAAGCAGAGTCAAGGATAGCTTCTGTTGATCCTAAACTCTTGGGGGCAGTCTGGAAAGAGGCAGACTTGTCTGTACTTAAGTTATCAAACTTGTTATAATTCAACCACAGCATAGCCATAAGTTGGTATGACTTATTGACACGAAACTGATCATGTAGCTCATAAATAGTATTCTTGGTGGTACTATTGTTAATGCGTCGTGTAAAGTTGTTGTTAGCGGTACCCAAGAAAGATTCAGCTGCCGTGTGTGTGATATTATGGGTGCTGAGCCATGAAACACTTGTCGATAGACTATTATTTACCGTGTTCTTCTCGTTACTGTTGGCAAAGTTTAGACCGATGGTCTTTCGGGTTACTTGTCCTTTTGGCAACTTGGTAGGATCCCAGTCGCCCTTCTCGCCTGGCTTTCGGTCTTCGTTTACGTTGTTGATATTGGCAAAGGTAGAGACTTGTATGCGTGGTGTAAAATACAAGCCGAACAACTTGAGGGCGTATCTACTATTGGTTCCACCCGCAATGTCGGCATTACCGATGAAGTTTTTTTCGTATTGTTTCTTCAGTTGAATATCCATCACGTAGTCTTTTTTCTCTACGTCAATGCCCATAGCTTGGCTCTTTTCGGTGCTCTTTTCAAACACTTTGAGGTCTTTAACGGTGTAATTGGGTAGGTTTTCGATGAGTTGTTTGTTGTTACCCTTGAAGAAATCTTTTCCGTTGAGTGTGAGGTAATCGAGTTTACGGCCATTAATGAATATCTCACCATTGCTGTTCATCGTTGCTCCAGGCAGTTGTCGAATGAGCGCATCTAGCATACTACCTTCGGGAAGGTTGAAGGCCTCGGCATTAAAGACAATGGTGTCGCCTTTGTTAACCATTTTGATTTTGGTACTCTTCACCACTACTTCGCCCAAGTTATGTTCTACATCTTCCATTCGTTTTCGTTTCAGGGTAAGGTCTTTCAAGTCAATCACCGTTGCACGAGTCTTGAAGCTAATCTCATGATTGTAGTAAGTGGTTTCGTATTTGGGATTTTCCACCTTGATGATATATTTGCCTTCGGAAACCTTGGGTGTCATAAAGAAATAGGCTTCTGGGTGAATGGCATTCTTGTTCCATGCCTGTGTGGAACAAGTATCAACCACCGTACTATCCAAAGTCATCAATGTTATCTTGCTATCGACGATGGCAAGGTTTGTAAAACTGTCTACCACACGCCCGTACATTTTCATGTCTCGCGTCTTTTTAGAGGTAGATGAAGGCTGTTGCGCAAATGATTTCTGAGGCAAAGCCAGCATCATGCATAATAATATTCCCAAAAGTTGTTTCATTATTATATAGGTATTTTCTATGTCAATCATGAATAGATAATTGCAAAGTTATCAATAATATGCTTATAAGACGCATTTTTTTTAACTTTAAAAATATTTCTTGTTATTTTTCCCCATTATTTTTCAATACGTGAATTCAACAAGCAAGTGCAAATACGCATAAATCGTTGCAGAATAAACGATGAGACGAGTATCTTTGCAGAATGAATAAAGAATTTTTTGAAGCAATGCAGAATAAAGAAAGGAAAAGTAACTTGCTCGTTTGCAATTGGTAACCCATTCGTTCTTTGTTTATTCTTAGTTTGTTGATTATCAGAATGAACCTTTTCCTGGCGTTTTGTGTGCCTCAATGAGCAATAACACCACTTAGGCTTTCAACCCTTAGCAGGTTGCAAGTCTTTTTTTGTGTTAAGTGAAGTAATGAAAGTTTACAAAACCTACCCTTGCGGAGTCACCCTTCTAGCGCACAAGGAGGGCAAAAAGTGTACAAAAAGCACACAAAAAAGCATTTTTTGGCGAGGTGGTTACCCCAAAAAACGGCTAGTTTATGGCTATTTGCCGCATTTTAGTCTTCTAGAAAGGTTGCCTGTCATGATTTTCAGTAGGTCAATTTGAGCCATTTTTACGCCATTTGAAGTAAAACGGCGAAAGAATATGCAAATCTTTGTTGAACAAAAACCACCATTTAGTAATGCGTTTAGCACCAAAACACCTCGCGTTTAGCAGCAAAACGCAAGGCTATTTGCAGCAAAACGCAGAGCTATTTGCAGCAAAACGCAGGGTAAAAACCTATGTTTTGCGCGGTTAAAGGTAGAAAATGCCCGCCAAACACGAAGAAAACGGCTAGAAAGGTGCTCTATAACACATTTTTAGTCTTTAATTCTGACAACCCCAATATTTATGCGCATCCAGTGTTGGAAAATGCATAAAACAACGAAAAAAAGGCCAAAAATGGGTGTTTTTGCTAGTTTTTGAGAGTAATGTTTTGAAAATCACGTGGTTATAAACTTTGAAAATACGCCATAATTTTCGGCAAGAGGGTGGCGTGATGGATAAAACGGGCTAGAAATGTGTTAAATCTATGTAGTAAAACTTTACAAATCGGTGGCGCGTTGTTGGCTCGTTGCATTTTGCCCGCCAGTTTATCGTCTCGCCAGCTCACAGCGCTTAGCGCTCCAAGCAAGGTATATGCCACAGCATGAGCCAAACAAACTTATAAAAATAACCTAACTTGTGCTTCATTATGCCATAAAAACATGGTGTTTTAACGCAAAAAGTTGTACTTTTGCAGCGTGGAACAACAGTAAGTAAATAAACGGTTGTGCCGAATGCCCTTTAAGAACCACACCAATTAGATAAAAACATATCAACAATGGCAAACTTGAGATTTGAAGTTGTGGCAGAAGCCTACAAAAAGAAACCACTGGAAGTGATTACACCAGCAGAAAGACCATCAGAGTTTTTTGCAAAGTATGTTTTCAATCGTGCGAAAATGTACAAATATCTACCCGCCGATGTTTACGAAAAACTTACAGACGTTATCGACAATGGCACGCGTCTAGACCGCTCTATTGCCGATGCTGTAGCCAAAGGCATGAAACAATGGGCCAACGAGCACGGTGTGACGCATTACACACACTGGTTTCAGCCCCTCACCGAGGGCACGGCAGAGAAACACGATGCCTTTGTTGAACCCGACGGAAAGGGTGGAATGATTGAAGAATTCTCAGGAAAACTGCTTGTTCAGCAAGAACCCGATGCCTCTTCTTTCCCCAATGGTGGCATTCGCAACACCTTTGAGGCTCGTGGTTATTCGGCCTGGGACCCCACATCGCCAGTGTTTATCATCGACGACACATTGTGTATTCCCACCATCTTTATATCTTATACGGGCGAATCGCTCGACTATAAAGCACCTTTGCTGCGCTCGTTGCATGCCGTTAACACCGCTGCAGCTGCCGTTGCACAATATTTCGACCCCGAAGTAACGAAGGTTACCTGTAACTTGGGCTGGGAACAAGAATATTTTTTGGTAGACGAGAGTTTGTATTTTGCTCGCCCCGACCTGATGCTTACAGGCAGAACGCTGATGGGACACGACTCGGCAAAGAACCAACAAATGGACGACCATTATTTTGGAACGATACCCGAACGTGTGCAAGCCTTTATGAAAGACCTCGAAATACAAGCCTTAGAACTGGGCATACCCTGCAAAACACGGCACAACGAAGTGGCGCCCAACCAGTTTGAGCTGGCACCCATCTTTGAAGAAGCCAATTTGGCCGTAGACCATAACATGCTGTTGATGTCGCTTATGAAGAAGGTGGCACGCAAACACAGCTTCCGCGTGCTGTTACACGAAAAACCATTTGCTGGCGTTAATGGCAGTGGCAAGCACAACAACTGGAGTCTTTCTACCGATAGAGGCGTGTTGCTACACGCTCAGGGTAAAACGTCTGACGAAAATTTGCGCTTTATCGTCTTTATTGTCGAAACACTTATGGGTGTGTATCGCCATAATGGTTTGCTCAAAGCCTCAATAATGAGTGCTACCAATGCCCATCGTTTGGGCGGACACGAAGCCCCTCCGACCATCATCTCCTCGTTTCTAGGTAAGCATCTAAGCGAACTGTTAACCCGAATAGAGCGTGCCGACGATGGCGAAGAGTTTGCCGTGGCAGGTAAAAAGGGCGTGGAGCTAGACATCGAACAGATACCGCAGTTGCTAATCGATAACACCGACCGTAACCGCACGTCGCCTTTCGCCTTCACAGGAAACCGTTTTGAGTTTCGCGCATTAGGTTCGGAAGCCAACTGTTCGTCGGCGCTTATCGTGCTAAACTCGGCTGTGGCCGAAGCGCTCAACAGCTTTAAACAACGTGTTGATGCGCTGGTGAACGAAGGAAAAGAATTGAAATCGGCCATTGTGAGCGTGTTGCGCGACGATATTCGCACTTGCAAACCCATCGTTTTTGATGGCAATGGCTATTCAGAAGCTTGGGTAGAAGAGGCCAAACGCCGCGGTTTGGATACCGAAACAAGTTGTCCGCTGGTGTTTGATAGGTATCTCGACGAAGCCAGTGTGCAGATGTTCGAAAGTCTAAACGTGATGAAACGCAACGAACTGAAAGCCCGCAACGAGGTGAAATGGGAAATTTACACCAAGAAAATTCAGATAGAAGCACGCGTATTGGGCGACCTTTGCATGAACCATATCATCCCCGTTGCCACGCATTATCAAAGCAGATTGGCCAAGAACGTGCAGAGTATGTTCGGCATCTTTGGTAACGAAAAGGCGCGTATTCTCACCTCGCGCAACGTGAAAATCATTGAAGAGATTGCCCAGCGCACACAAACCATCGAAACAAAAGTGGAAGAATTGGTGGCTGCACGTAAGTTGGCTAACAATATTTCTTGCGAAAGAGAAAAGGCTATTGCCTATCACGACAACATTGCTCCTCGCATGGAAACCATTCGTTACGAAGTGGATAAACTGGAATTGCTTGTGGCCGACGAACTTTGGACACTGCCTAAGTATCGAGAATTGCTATTTATTAGGTAGTAAGGTAGTAAGGTAGTAAGGTTGTAAGTGGATGAGTAAGAAAGTGGATTTGCTTCTGATGTAAGTAGACAAGGTAACATATTCGTAAGAAGCATGCGGCAGAAACGCTACTACGATAGCCGCAACACCTTGCCATACATCTTTAATTACACACCCATTCGCGGTAAAACGGCATCGTTAAGTTTGCTGTTTTACCGCGAATGCGTGTTTATTAGCCACTTGGTGTGAGTGTATTAATTGTGAGGTGCGTTTATTAACCATCTCGCACGCGTTATGTTGGGCACATTAAGAGTGGTGAGATTTTCGTTTCACACATTGTTTAGTAGGGTATGCCCTGCAAAAGGCAATCGATAAGGTATGTTTATCTACGTGCATTTGTTGCGCACAGCCCCCGAGTAAACACAAAAAGCAAGGTGTAAAATAGTAAACAGACACAAGGAAAGGCAAATAATACGCCCTGATTTAAATCTTAAAATGTATTAACAATACGAAAAGAAACATTAATTATTGCATAAAACCTAACAACCTACAGATATTTGACCTATATTTGTAAAACCTTTATTAAGGAATACGAACAAATTGAGTGTCTAAAAAACAACCTTTATAGACTCAGACTCAACAATTCGCCCCTCGCCAATGGGTAGGAGCAGTGCCAGGTCTCGGCAGTAAGTGTAAGAACATGCAGCATAAGGAGACGACGACACGCACAAAACTGCTAACCAAAACCATTTAGCGAACAACTATCCGCCAGAAAGCGCTCGAAAAACCAAGCGAGCAATAACAAAAAACTAAAAACGTAAGCACGTATCTATAACAACTATCATGCAAAGTATGCACAATGGCAGCTTAAAACGTTGCCCACACAGTGCAAACAACGGCATGGAGTGAACCCCAGGCAACAAACAAAGTCGCCCAAGCGGGCTAATTATGGTGCGCGCTGCAAATCTTAATATATGTAAACAACATGAACGAGTATTCTAACCGAACGGACAACCTCTTCAAAGGATTCCAAAGAAAAAGACTTGGGTTAAGCTTTATGCCTCGGCAAGCTTCGCTCATGCTGTGCCTTGCACTTGGGTTTGGGGCTGTTTTGCCAAAGGCTCACGCCGAAAACGTGGCTGCCACGCACCAGTTTTCGGGCAACGCCACCCTGCAACAGCAAAGCAAAGTGGCCAAAGGTGTTGTGACCGACAGCAATGGTGAACCATTAATTGGTGTCAGCGTAACCGAAAAGGGTACAAACAACGCCTATGTAACCAATGTGAACGGCGAATTTGAACTGCGACTGTCGTCGGCTAACGCCCAAATAGTGGTGTCGTATGTGGGCTTCTTGCCACAAACCCTGAAGGCTACAACCAATATGCGCATCGTGCTAAAAGAAGATAGCAAGGCCTTGGGCGAAGTGGTGGTGGTGGGATATGGCGCACAAAAGAAAGCCAATCTTACAGGAGCTGTTACCAGTGTAGATGTAAATAAGAGTCTCACGAGTAGGCCTATCGCCGATATTGGTCGTGGACTGCAGGGCGTTGTGCCCGGTATGAACGTGCGCGTTCCCACGGGTGAGGTGGGTTCAGACCCACTTATCAAGATTCGCGGACAGATTGGGTCTATCGAAGGAAACAATGCCCCACTCATTTTGCTTGATAATGTGGAAATACCTAGCATTCAAGTGGTGAACCCCAATGATGTGGAAAGCATATCTGTACTTAAAGATGCAGCCTCGGCTTCTATCTATGGTGCTAAGGCTGCCTTTGGTGTTGTGCTCATAACCACAAAGAATGGAGCAAAGAGCAACCGCTTGGAGGTGAACTATTCTAATAACTTCTCGTTTCAAGACCCAGCCCGAAAACTGGAGATGGGTGGCATCGACGCTTTGCAATACACCCTAGATGCGCAGATTAACCGCGGTGCACCCCTGCCCGCTGGTGGATTTTGGCGCATCAGTGCAGAGAGTTTGCAACGCATGCGCGAGTGGCAAGAGAAGTATGGCGGTAGCGTTAGCTGGGACGACCCTGTGAAATACGGTCGCGACTGGGAGGTTATAGGAGGACAAAAATTTGGCTATCGCATCTACGATGGCGTGAAAGCCATGGTGAGAAGCTGGGCTCCTTCAATGACACACAACCTCTCGGTTAATGGTAAGTCGGGCAATACCTCTTATAATATAGGTCTGGGATATTTCTCACAAGATGGAATGTCGCGCACTGCTAAGCACGACGACTTTCGCCGTTACAACGCTTCGCTGTCGTTGCAATCAGAACTTAACAAGTGGGTTACGGTGAGAATGAGTTCTATATACTCAGACCGTAACAAACGTTATCCAGGCGTTGGAACCACTGCTTCCGACCCTTGGCTCTATCTTTACCGCTGGAGTCCACAGTTCCCCATTGGTGTAACTAGTGATGGCAACGCCATTCGTGAGCCTTCTTACGAACTGGGAGCAGCCAATACTAATAACCGTCAAGACAAATATTTTAATATTAACCTTGGCTTAACGGTTAACATTACGAAGAATTGGGACTTCAAAGTGGATTATACCTACGACCATAGCGCATTAGAAACAAACGAGTCGACAGTGCAATATCGTGCCGCACAAGTGTGGTATAACCCCATTGAGTGGCTAGATAACGGCTATACCGTGTACGTAGACGAGAATGGGAACCGAACCGATACGGGCGGAATACCCGCTTATCGCTTCCCCGTGGAAGACTATTACTCGAATATTAGTGCCAATTATGTACGACAAAACACTCGTGCTGCCGACAATAACACCATTAATGCCTATACCACTTACAACCTACGACTGGGGGCAGAGAAGGAACATGCCTTTAAATTTATGGCTGGTATGAACCAAGTAACCAGCAAATGGAGCTCGCATCAAACCGAACGTAGCGGACTAATCGACCAAACAAACCCGCAATTCCATTTGGCTGGAGGTGTATATAACGGCGATGGCAACCGCAACTGGGAAGGACAATTGGGCTTCTTTGGACGTGTGAACTATGCTTATGCCGACCGTTATTTGCTCGAAGCCAACGTAAGACGCGACGGCTCGTCGAAGTTTCCTAAGCATTTGCGCTGGCGCACATTCCCTTCTTTCTCAGCAGGATGGGTGTTTACCAACGAGCCTCTTGCGCAAAGCATCACCAAAGTGGTGAGCTTTGGTAAGTTCAGAGCATCGTGGGGAAGCATCGGAGACCAATCTGTGCCCAACACTTTGTATCGTGCCGTAATGGCCAATGCCACAAGCACATGGCTTGATGGCAGCAACAAACGCATGCCTTTGTTTGGAACACCAGCGTTGATTGATAGAAATATCACTTGGCAACGCATCGAAACACTTGACCTGGGTGTTGACTTGCGTTTCTTAGACAATAAACTGGGTGTGACATTCGACTGGTTTAAGCGCGATACGAAAGACATGATTGTGCCTGGAAACGAACTACCAGTGACACTAGGAACATCTTCGCCCAAAGGTAACTTCGGACATCTGCAAACCAAAGGATGGGAAGTGTCGCTCGATTTCAACCATCGCTTTGCCAATGGAGTGGGCGTTAACGCCACTTTCTCGCTCTCGGATGCTATCACAACCGTCATTCAAGGCGCCGATTATCACAAGCCATGGGAAGTGAGAAGTGTTTACGACGAGTTTTCAACGGGTCGTAGATACGGCGATATCTATGGACTAGTTACCGATAGACTGTTCCAAAAGGAGGATTTTGAATACGATGCCACAGGCAAAAACATCGTTCGCACCAACGTTATTTATAAAGGTACGCTCCGTTCTACCAACAAACAAACGGCTCGTTACCCCGTTTATCAAGTGCAATACGAAGATGGCGACAAACTGGTGTTTGCACCTGGCGACGTGAAATTTAAAGATTTGGACGGCGATGGATATATCAATGCTGGCTCGGCAACCAATGGCGACCACGGCGACTTGGCTGTTATTGGCAACTCTACGCCACGTTACGAGTATAGTTTCCGCATCGGAGCCGACTATAAAGGTTTTGATATCTCTATCTTCTGCCAAGGTATTGGCAAACGCAAGATATGGGGTTCGGGCCAATTGGCTATCCCCGGATTTAACGCTAAGGAAGGAGCAATACCCAAAGCTTTTGCAACCGACTACTGGAGAGAAGACAGAACAGATGCTTTTTACCCACGTGCATGGGACTTGGGTAACAATAATACGGGCTTTAGCATGCAACGCCAAAGCAAGTATCTGCTGAACATGGCCTACCTGCGTGTTAAGAATATCAACCTAGGATATTCGTTCCAACAGAACTTGATTAACAAAGTGGGACTCACAAAGGCAAGACTTTATCTCTCGCTAGAGAATTTTATTACTTTTGATAACCTGCGCGGACTGCCTGTAGACCCAGAAGCAATCTCGGGTTACTCGATGTTTACCTCGGGACACACCTACAACCTAGGCCGAACTGGTACAGGAACACCCGTGTTTAAGTCGCTATCGTTTGGCGCACAGCTCACCTTCTAAATGACATTCTTATGAAACTAAAGATATTTTCATTCATCGCCACCTGTGCCTTTGCTTGCACTAGCTGCAACGATGTGTTGGATAGACCCTCACAGACCACAGCTGAAGACCCTGAATATTGGGTGAACGAAACCAATGTTCGCCTTTATGCCAACGCCTTTTATCCAAACTTCTTCCCTGGATATGGCGTGGGATATGGCCAAACGGCATACACACCTAATGGTCAATACAACTTTAACGACGATGTTGTGATTAAAGGTTCGCAACCGCAATTTAGTCGGGCGGTGCCTAGTTCGAAAGGAAGCATAGAGCTTACACTCGATTGGGAAAGCCAGTTTACCGGTCCGTCGTGGAACTTTGCATGGGTTAGAAAAGCCTGTGTGATGAAAGACCGAATCCAACAACTAATGGGCGACAAACTCACGGGCGAGCAATTCCGCCACTGGTTGGGCATCGCACGCTTCTTTCATGCTCTGGAATATGCCCGATTGGTAAACGTTTTCGGAGATGTTCCTTATTATAGTCACGAAGTACATCGCGACCAACTGAGCGAGATTTACAAAGAACGCAATCCGCGAAACGAAGTGATGGACTCGGTTTTTTCCGATTTCCGCTATGCCCTGCAAAACGTAAAACAAGACGATGGCGCACAATATGTAAACCAATATGTGGTGGCCGCCTTTGTTTCGAGATGGGCCTTGTTTGAAGGTAGCTGGCAAAAATACCACTATCAAAACAACGAACGCGCCAAACTTTGCTTCAATCTAGCCGTTGAAGCTGCGCAGGTGGTTATGAATAGTGATAGGTATGCCATCGCAACCGACTTCCGTTCGCTCTTCGGTTCTACCGATTTAACCAAGGCTAAGGATTGCATCTTCTATCGTAAATATGATGCTGAACAGGGCGTAACACATTGTGTGGCATCGTATTGCAACCTTAATTCGCCCACAGATATGGGGCCAAACCTCGACCTTATCAAGGCATTTATCTGCAACGATGGCAAAGATTGGAACTCAACCACAATGACTGCCGCCAAAGATTTCACGCTCGATAGCTTGATAGCAACGCGTGACCCACGTTTCGAAGCATCGTTCTATCACAAGCCAACAGAGAATGCAAAGAGCTGCGGACTATATGTTACCAAGTTTATTCCACGCTCGGCACTCTCGTATCTCAACATAACCGGTGGCTCACCTGCACCCGAATTTCAGGGCGATAAAAACGTAACGGGCTATCCCGTGATGCGTTATGCAGAGGTGTTGCTCAACTGGATTGAGGCTAAAGCAGAACTAGCAACCTTGGGCGAAGCAGCTGTTACGCAGGCAGACATCGACCGTTCTATTAACGCCATACGTAAACGCCCACTCGATGCCGAAGCAATAGAACGCCACGTGAAGCAAACGGCGGCCATGAAACTAGATGATTTGAATAACGACCCAAAGCGCGACGCCGATGTTTCGCCACTTCTATGGGAAATAAGACGCGAACGACGCATGGAGTTTGCTTTCGAATTCTCGCGCGTTATCGACCTGCGTAGATGGAAGAAGCTTAACTATATGGACACCGATGCTAACCCCGACCTACTGATGGGTACTTGGGTGAACTTCCCAACCGAGCTACCTAAGGTGCTTAACGATAAAACTGTGGGAGCTTATCGCGTGATGAATGCAGCAGGAAAACTGGTTACCTATAATGGTAAAAATGCCAATCTGATGAAGGGTTTCTTCTATCCGAAAGAAACGATTGGCCGATTGCCTTTCCTTAACCTGCCTAACGTTAACCCCTATCTCTCGCCCATCGGCTATAACGATATTAAGAATTACGCCAAAGAGGGATACCATCTAAGTCAAACAAAGGGATGGCCCGAGGGATATTAATATAAAGTATGAGTGCGAAAGGGGAAAGATGAAAGGGTGAAATGAGGATAATGTGACAAGAAGTTTACTTGCTTGACAAGCGAAAAGGAGCATGTTGCACCATAAAACTAGGCTACTGCTCACCATGCCAACGGGCATTGGTAATCGCTCCTTAGACTTTAACTTACTCACGCCTTAAGCAACACACCCCAAATCCTAACTCCCCCTTCCCTCATCACACACAAACTTTAAACTCAAAAAAAGCATGTATAAGCTTAAGAACATAGGATTGGCGGCAGCTATGATGATGATGGCTGCTCTCGCATCGTGTGGCGACAACTATCCAAACAGTATGGATGCACCATACGACACCAACTTGCTGTCGATTAAGATAGTGAACGTGGGCGCCAATGGCGATAAAACAGTAGAAGGAAAGATTGATGAAGAGAAAAAAGAGGTGTCGTTCCCGAAGCTTGACACCCTAACCAACTTCGCTGCACTGAAACTTGAGGCTACGCTCTCTGATGGAGCGAAACTCGAAAACACCATTGTAGACTGCAAAATGGCTCGCGACGACGAACAAAAGAAACTCACCATTCGCGTGCTTAACCACAATCGCTATAAGGATTACTTTATGACGGTGCGCAAACGCATACCGCCTACAGGAGCTGAATTTAATGAAGCTAAGGTTTATAGCTTTACAGGAGACAATCGTTACGAAGACTTTAACACGCTCAGCACACGTTGTGCCGACTTTGATGGGCAACATGTTCTGGTGGTAACTCGTTCGGCTAACAAACCGCACTTGTTGAAAGTAGACGATTTGAAGGCGGGTGTTATTAACCGTCTGCCACTCGATCTCACCGATGTTAGCGGTGGTACATTCCCCTATAATATGGGTGCGCTGGCCAATGGACATGTATATATGGCCTCGCTGGCAGGCGGTAAGCCTTCGCCTTTGAAGATTTATTACTGGGAAACACCCACATCTGTACCCCAACTGATATTCAGTTCTGTAGTGCAAGACATCCCCGAATCGGGTAAACGCTATGGCGATAACATGTCGTTGAACATTGATAAGAATGGCGATGGCTATATCTTCTTTGGCGAAAACACGGCACAAAACATCCTAAGACTCACCGTGTCTGATCATAAAACAGTGGGCGACCCCACTATTTTACCTGCCGACGCTAAGATGAAGGTGGCCATGAACATCTACCGTTATGCCAATACGGGCGATTATCTATATAGCGGACTGGCCATGCCCATCACACTTACGGGTAACGCAGCTGAGAAAAAGTTTAGTCTAAGCGCTGAGAACCAACCCGCTGAGGCCGTGGCTGCACGTGCATTTATGTTTAATAAAAAACGCTATCTCATCACCTGTGCAGCTGGTTTTGGTAGTGCCAGTAAGGCCACGCCCACGCTTTACGTCTACGACATTAGCAAAGGCAACAACCTAGCCGAAGCTTTAGAACGCTTTGAGGCGGCAAGCGAGCACACACCTGTTTACTCGTTTATCCTGGGTGGTGCAGGAAATGCAGCTCCATCGCCCACCACCAACTTCTATATTGAGCAAGATGCCAACGGCAAAGACGCCAAACTATATCTCTTTGCATCGAGAGCTGAGTCGGGCTTTGTTATCGTTGAGGTGCCACTGGCGCAGGATAAGGATGATTAATAACTGCTGGCCTGGCGCTTTAAAGGCGTCTGTCGCCTCACTTTAAAATTCAAAGTTAAATGCAAATGGCTTATAAGCTTCGAGGGCGAAGCATGTGCAACCGCCTTATTGCTTCGCTCTTCTAGTTCGAACCATCACAATTTTAAACATTCGGAATATGAAAACCTGGAAAAAAATAGCTCTGGCACTGAGCACCGTCTTGGTTGTGGCTTGTCATCACGACGACAACAACAGCCAAACCGAAACCGCTACCCAACCCCTTTTGCCCCAAAAAGAATTGCGTGGCGTATGGATGGCCACCGTGTGGGGACTGGATTGGCCTCGCGGTAACTACGACGCCGATGCTCAAAAGGCTAGTTATGTGGCCTATATGGACCTCTTCGAACAAAACAATATCAACGCCGTGTTCGTGCAAGTAAGAGGCATGGCCGACGCATTTTATAAGTCGGACTACGAACCATGGAGCAAATACATCACCGGCGAAGCTGATAAAGACCCTGGATACGACGTGCTTCGGTTTATGATAGACGAGGCACATAAGCGCGGTATTGCCTTTCATGCTTGGCTCAACCCTTATCGCGTGTCTACTAAAAAAGCCACCGATGCCAACTTCCCCGAACTGGATAGCCGCATTCCGCAGACAATGACGGTGGATTATAAAACCATTAGGGTGTACAATCCTGCATTGCCCGAGGTGCGCCAACGCATCTTCGACATCGTGAAAGACCTTATCACCAAGTATAATGTTGATGGTGTGCACATTGATGATTATTTCTATCCTGCGCTCACTGCTGGCGAAAGCATCAAGGATGCCAACGATTTTATGCGTTTTGCACCGAAGGATGGCGAGGGCAAACCTTCTATCACGATAGAAGATTTCCGCCGAAACAATGTAGACCTCACGGTGAAGGGCATTCATGATGTGATACAAGCCACTCGTCCCGAGGTGGCTTTCACCGTGAGCCCTGCTGCCGATCCCGCTTATAACTACGACCGTATGTATGCCGATGTGCTGAAATGGTCGCGCGAGGGCTGGACCGAAGCCATCATCCCGCAGTTGTATTTCCCTATGGGAAGTGCACAAACCAACTTCAATCATCGTCTGCATTGGTGGTCACAGTTCACCTTTAACAATGCGCTCTTTGTGGGTTATGGCACTTATAAGTTTGGTTCAGTTCAAACGCCAGCCTATCAAAGTGCCGCAGAGTTGAGCAACCAGTTTGCTTTTGCCAAGAGATACAAGAAGGTTATGGGTAGTGTGCTTTATAGTGCCAAAGACTTAACCGAAAATCCTGTTAACATTCTCGCGGCTATTAAAGAGGCTTACAAACTTCCTGCTGTGCTGCCTTACCTCGGTAAGTACACTGCTACGCTGCCTGCCACACCCACAAACGTGAGGGCTAACGGCAAAACCCTGCAATGGAATGGCGCAGAAGGCGCTTATTATGCCGTTTATCGTAGCAATGGAGTCGGAAAAGAAGCCGTAACGGTGGCCGTAACACGCCAGCAAGAAGTGGCTTTGGCCGATGCTGGAACCTATTTTGTTACGGCTGTTAGCAAGAAAGATAATGCCGAGAGCGAACCTTCGGCAATGGTAGAGGTGCGCTAGTAGGGTGCTCGCTCTGCCTCATTGTTGCACACAGTGTTGCGCTTTGTTGGCGCATAGCTGGCAACCTTCCCTTTAGTTCAATCTTTTTCAGAGTTTATATTTTAAGGGTTAAATTTAATGTTTCAATTTTAATGGTGGCGCAGGGCACGCGTGAGGCGTCTCCCTGCGCATTTTTTGTTTACCCTTTTCGTCTTTTCGCGTTAGCTTTTGGGGCTATAGAGTGGGGTACCAGCTGATTGTAGCATTGCTACAAGCGCCTTGTACTGGCACTACAAGCCGTTTGTAGTAGCAGTACAAGTGGCTTGTAGTAGCAGTACAAGATAGCCTGTACTGTGCATTATCTGTTGTATAACGAGATTAGTTGTGTTGTAGAACGAGATTAGTTGTCTGTAGAACCACAAGCCACCCCCGTGCGAGCAGCAATAAAAGTGCTGCAAACCCGAGTTTTCTTGTATGTCTTTGCAACTTACGTAGCCCGCTACGCCTGCATTATAACGACAGGCAATCTGTTCGACATTAAAACATAATCTGTTTATGCTCTAATAACCATTTGGGTTAAAGCTAAACAAAAGGGCTGACACCTCGTGCGAAGTGTCAGCCCTTGTTGTTACTAGCTTATAAAAGTTTTTACCCTGAAGCAACAAACTTTTATCAACAGTGTGCAGAAGATAAGGAATGTAGACGGAAACATCAAATTATCGACGTGCAATTATTTAATGGGGTTGCCCTTATCGTCTTTCCTTGAGAGCGAAGCCACTTGCACTTTGAAGTCGGATTTGGTGTTATCGTCGTCAACAAACTTTCTACCGTCCCAGCGTCTAGTAAGCGCCAATCCCGAATAAGTGGGGTAATCAATATTTTTGATGCTGATAAACGGCACGTCGGTAACGGCGTTATAGCCCTTATCCAGTTTGCACGGTCGCATTTGAAATTGGCTTTTGGGGCAAATGGTGATACAATCTATCACATCGGCAAACGGAATTTCGATAGCCTCAAAGTCGGCAAAGGCGCTGCTGGTGATAGTGATATAGTGCAGATAGCCCGGTTTGTCTTTTGTTTCTTTATAGTTTTGTGCAAAGTCTTCGGGAGTCCACGGCAACTTAATGAGTGCAATACCGCCATGTTCCGACACCTCTTGCAGGTCGAACGAGGGTAAGATATTCCCGCGTTGGTCTTTTCTGGTCATGATTGCTTTCAGGTCTGGCACGTTCGGATTGTTTTTACCCGAGTGGTCGTAGTCGGCATTAGTCCATTCAAAGTCGGCCTTGCGCAGGTCGAGAAAAGCCTCCAAGCCCTTGTACATCGACAAGTCTTCGCCTTCCAATTCTTTTTCGAAAGCAGCCTTATGGTCTACGGCATATTTTGCAACGATGATAGAATGTTTGGGTTGTATGGGCAGATCTTTACCTTTTCCAGGGAAAAAGGCAAGTGCATTAATGCCGTAATAGCGATTTACAAAATCGTCTTTCGGGGCGAAGGTGATAACCTTTGTGGGGTCGATGGCGTGTGCGCAGAGGGCCAAATTGTCGAGATATTGCACCTCATCGGTGGGATTATAAATCTCGATATATTGGTCGTCGTTGTAGTTATTGTTATTGTTTTTAAAGCCCCATTGCCTCACATCGCGCACCCAATAGTGGCCAATGTAGAACACCTCTTTAATAATAAGGTGGTCGACCTTGGTTTTAGCGTTTGACTGTTTAACGGGCAATTCGTTGCGCACGCATCCTGTAAGCAAGGCAAGGAGCATGAGCGTTGCAAGCTGTTTCATGTTGTTTTGTTGTTAATTGTTATCTGAAGCGTT
The DNA here is from genome assembly GCF_937990675.1 of Hoylesella shahii. NCBI lineage: Bacteria > Pseudomonadati > Bacteroidota > Bacteroidia > Bacteroidales > Prevotellaceae > Hoylesella > Hoylesella shahii. The sequence goes on from NZ_CALKQY010000046.1 coordinate 33,351, forward strand.
GTGTCAAGCGTTTATGAGCAGGTTATAGAAACCAGTTTCCAAATCCCGAGCCACCGCCCACGCCGTGGGTTTGCAGGTTTTGCGAGGCTTCGAGTGCTTCGGCGGGTGTTAATCCAATTTCAAGTCCCAGGTAATAATAGAACGGGTCGTTGGGGTCGATGGCCGTTGGGTCGGTATCGAAGCTGCTGCAATACACCTTTATGGGAATGTTAAAGCGTATCACCTCTTGCCATTGCGAGTCTGCACCATACTCTTTTGGTTCGTCGGGGTTGAACCAGTCGGCGCAGATAAGTTCACTAATAAACTCGTAGGTTGAGTGTCGGCGCAGATATTCGTTGCGTGGTATGAGTGCTTTTTTGCCTTTAGGACACTTCATCACCCTCACCGAGAGGTAGAATTGTGGCAGCAGGTATGAAGGGCGTGTGTATTTTCCAGCCTCGCCAGTGGCGGGGTCGGTGCGTTTTGTAATTTCCAGTGGCCACTCGCTATGCAAGTCGTCGTTCTCATCGGCATCGAGGTCGAAGTTAAAGTGTCCTTTAAGTCCCACGCGGTCTTGGTCGTAGGGAGCCACAGCCCAGTCGGCATCCTTTCGTGTTAAGGGAGCGAGCAACCTTTGATTAAACAATTCGCGAGCGCCATCGCCCATAGCATCGTGTATCCAAGTATCTCGATAGGTGTATTCAAAAATCTTTGGTGTGGCGTCGGCTCGTTGTTTCCAGGTGGTTTTGTCGGCAAAGAAAGGCGAAGCAACGGGCGTATTGTCAATCGTTCCGCCTTTTTTCCATTCGCCAAACCTATTGCGTTTGGGGTGCCAAGTGCCACGGCAGTCGGTTATTTCGTAAGGGTTTCCTTTATCGTCTACATCGCTAACGGTGAAGAATATTTGATACTCGTCCGAGTGGTTTAGAATATCGTCGTTCATTAGCTTACCATCTTTGTCGAAGAAATAGAGGCACAATCCCCATCGCTTCAGTCGTCCGCCAATGATGCGAATGTAGTTAGGTCCCTCTTTGCCAGCATACTGTTCCAGATAAGTAACAGTGCTTTGTTTTTGTACCTGCACATCGGGCCATGTAGCGTTGTTGTTGTGGATAATAGCAAACTGTTCTTGTCGCCAAGGAGCATTGTGATACACAAAGTTTCCGTGCATCATCCCATCGCCATGCGAGTGACCTTCTTTGAACATTGCCAAGCAAGTAGCCCAATTAGCGAAGGCGCCGTTGGGGTCGTTATTAGTAAGAGGTTCGGCGATGTGTATTTTTTTTAAGCTATCAACGTACTTGTCGGCTCCGCTATGAGGTATGGGTTTGGCCTCAAGAGGGTTGTCGTTGTAGTTGATGTTCACGTTTCCGAACACGAAATCGTCGCAAGCCACAAGAGTGGTTAAGGCAGTTATGGCCACCAAAACAGCCATTATTTGCGTGCGAAGGCAGCGTTTGGCAGGCTGTTGTTGCGCCTTATGTGCGCTGTCGGATAGGTTTATATAGTGCATGAGTCTGTTTATTGTAGTTGAATGTTATGGCCTTCACCTCTTGGGCTAGGCCTTTTGTGGCTAATTACATGGCCACCACGCTTCTGCGATGTTTGTAAAAGAAGGAAGAAGGCTGTGTTAGCAGCATCCAAAGTTGTGCAGCGTCGATGCTGGGATAGAAGCGTTTGGCATCGGCAACGCATTTCTCTTGTCCGTCTTTCACATCGGCAATCACTCTAACGGGTAGGGGATAGTCGATGTCGAAGCTGTCCCATCCCGACTGAATTTGGTTAAAGTCCCATAGATAACCATTTTCGCTATTGGCAGCATTCACGTATTTGGCTGGCTTTTCGGGTTCGCCCACGTGCTGTTGACCTTTATTAAGGATGTTACAAATCTTTACTTGCAGCGAAAAACAGATGTGGGCCAGCTTAAATTGCAGCACGCCTTTAAAGCCCAGTCTGTCTAAAGGAGCGCCGGCATCTAAGCTTCGTGCTTGCCTTAGCAGTCCCACTGTTTCTCCGTAGCGTTGCCTTGGTGCATCAGTGTCGGGGTCGGTAAAGTCGTCGTTGTACGAATCAACGAAGAGTTTTCCCAATTCTTCCTCCACGGGGTCGGTGTCTCTATACTCGTAGGTAAACACTTCTGGTGTTAGTTTATTTAGTTCCATCATGTCAATCACCCTAAAAAGGTTGTATGTTTTGCCATCGTCAGCGGTGTAAGGCTGTGTAGCTTCGGGCTTTCCAGAGCGTTCTATGGCTTTCCAAGCAAGTTCGGGGTTGTAAACCACATTGTTTTGGCCATAGCCAAAGTTGCTGGGCGCAAAGATATTTGTGGCCGAGAACTTGGTGGCAGCAACAGCCTGTCCGCCATCTTCCCTAAAAGTGTATCGGTCGATGTAGGTGGCGGGCTGTGTAAGTGTGCGTGGGTAGGCCAGTTGCAAGCCTTGTTGCGCAGCGCTGGAGTTAAGTTTCAGCGAGTCGTCGGCAGCAAGCGTGGTGTTGCCAATGCCAAAAAAGTGTTGGTGCATCATCAGTGTAGAGGTGTTTTCGTCAGGAACACTCACCCCATCTTTATCTTTGATGAAGGGATAGGCCGAGAATTGGTGATTGATGAGCATTCCGTTTTGGTCGTAATACCTCAATTCCAGTCCATAATAGATGTTGGGTGCAGCCACAACATCAAATTGTTGTCGGCTCGTTGTGACGGTCATCTCTCCGTTATCGTCTTTTACGATGTCTATTTCTTGCGTGATGGGCACCACGGTGCTATCTGTAGCCACGTGATATGTGTTGTAAACGGTTACGGAGTCGTCGCCATTCGGTCCAACACCGATAAGTCCGCCTTTATATCCCATTCTTAAAATGGCGTGCACGCTGTATATCTGGTCGTGTCCTTTCACGTCTCTTTCGATAGACGAGGGAGGAGCTTGGATAATTTTTTTAAAGAAATCGTCCACCTGTTCGTTGCTGCAGGCAGAGGCAAGAATCATAAAGCCTAGCGTTGCAGCAGCATTTTTAAATGATATGTGTAGCATAGCGTTTCTTGTTATGTGATAGTTGAAGTAGCGACGTCTTTAGAATTTAAAGAGCGTTCGCAGAGAGAAGTTGGCTCCACGTTCGTGTGCGTAGTACCTAAAGCGGTCGGTGTACTCCTTATAAAGATTGTTCAGCACATTATCGCCCACGAGCATCAGTTTTAGTTCGCGGTGTTGGGGCATGCGCCAAGCCACTTCGGCGGTGCCGTTGAGCAAGAAATAGGGGTCGGGCGAGTCGCTTACGAGGTCTTTATCGGGGTCGAATCGAGTTTGTTTCGTTACATATATTCCCGATAGCGACAGCGTTGCGCGCCATTTACCGCTTTTATTGAGCAGTCGGGTGTAGGTGGCCGAGAGTCCATAGCGGTCGGATGGCATAAAGGGCAGCCAGTCGTTGCGTGTGATGTTGCGTGCAAACATCCATTCTCCTTTAGCCACGAGTGTGAGTCCTTCAATCGGTTTGGCTGTAGCTTCGATGTCGCCACCCGTTAGTTGCACATCATCTTGGTCGTAAATAAACTTGGGGTACTTGCCGCTAGGGTGGTTATGAAATCGGTCTTTGCCCGTTCCGATGTGGTCGTAAATATAACTATTGATGCGTTGGTAGAAGAAACTGGGTTCGATATTGAACCACGTGTTGCGATATCTCACGCCCACCACCGACTTATATCCTCTTTCGCTGGCCAGGTGTCTGTTGCCAATCACCCAGTAAGAGCCTTCTTGAAGGCCGATGGCATACAGCTCATTGATGTCTGGTGGACGCCACGACCAACCGATATTCGCCCTCATATCCCAGTTGTCGTTAAGCTGATAATGGCCTGCCAGGCTAGCGGTGAAGTTGCTATAAAGTTTAAAATCGTCGTAATAAGTATAGTTACTCAAACTGGTATAGCCGTTAACCGACATCACGCGGAAGTCGTATCGCATACCCAAAGCCATCTGCAGCTTGCCCCATTCGGCCTTGTGTAAGAAGTATCCACCCATGGAGAGGGCTGCAAAGTTGGGCACAAAGGCAGGCTGTTTGGTGCCAGGGTAGTTATAGTTGGTTTGATAAGTGTTAGAAAGTCCAGCGTCGGTGGTCATTTTCCACAGTTTCCATTTGGCGTGCCACAACACATCTCCCTTGTATGTTTTAAGGATGAGGTCTTGCATGGGTATCCAACTCCATTGTGCTTTTTTACGATTTTCGAACTCTTGACGCAGATTTTCTTGAAACGACAGTGTGAAATCCACCTGATGATTGGCGTTGAGTCGCCATTTCAGTTCGCCCTTTAGCGTGACGTGTTGCGACTGTTGGAAAGGCGGTTTAATCTCGTAAGAAAAGGGTTGAATGGTTTGAGGGTCGGGGCGTCCATACTCAAAGCGTTTCACAAGTTGGTCTAAGTCGCTCACCTTACTGGCGTAATAGATGCCACTTCGTTGATAATAAATGCTAGAGAAGATTGTGGCCGTGATGTGTTTGCCTTCGTAGCCCAGCATCCCCGATAGGCTAATGGTGTTATATCCCGTATTGTTAAGGCGATAATCGGCCGTGCTGTAATCGCCACCTTTGGTGTACATGCCGTGAACTCGTGCCCCCCAGCGACCATAACCCGCCTCAACAGTGGCGCTACCGCTAGCGCCTCGTGCGTTGGTGTCGTAGCCCAAGTTTACGTTTCCCTTGGTGGTAAGGTGCTTATTGCCCCAAGGCAGTGGCGCATCGTTAAGCAATACCACGCCACCCATGGCGCCAAAGCCATAGCGAATGCATTCGGCACCCTTCACCACTTCAACCATACTCGACCCCGTATAGTCTAGTTCGGGCGCATGGTCAGCCCCCCAGCTTTGGCTTTCCAGTCTAACACCGTTGTTCATAAGCAAAATTCGGCTGCTGTGCATGCCCTGAATAACAGGTTTGGCGATGGTGTTGCCAGTACTGATAGAACTTACACCCGGCACCGCTTCAAGCAGTTTGGCCAGCGAAGTAGCTCCACCTTTCTCCAGCGCATCGCTTCCTATAGTCGCCGTTTGTTGCATTTGGTTGGTATGGCGTTTCATTGCCGTCACCTCAACGTTGCCAATCATCTTGGCATCGTCGGCCATTTTTAGCGTAAGTGTTTGCGAAAGGGAGGGCGCAAACGAGCGCACAAGCCGTTTAAAACCCACTGAGGATACCTCAATTCTAGCCTTTTCGGTATTGGCTTTTAGTTTAAGTTGGCAGTGCCCATTAACATCTGTTACTACAGGAGCAAAGGCCGCGTTGCATCTAACCACAGCACCAGCAATGGGTTCGCCAGAACTTTCGCTCACCACCACCACGTTTTGAATGATGGCATCATCGCTGGTGGGGGATTGCAGGCACACGTTTTCTGTGGCATAGGCCCACAATGGCATGCCCGTTAAGCACAAGGCAAGGGTGAAGAACAGTGCCACATGCCGAGCATAACAAGCCCAAGGGGCAGTGCACCTTTTGTTTGTTTCATTTAATTTCATATTGGTTTATAGATAACGTAGAGTTATTGTTTCCCTATTAATTAGTAATGGCCTCTCGAAAGGGGCCGTTTTGGCCGGCTCGTTATCTGTGGGTCGGTGTGTAGTAGTTGCAGTTTGCCTGTTTAAGAATTTCGCCAAACATGCCTATACCTTATTATATATAAGCGTTGCAGGTATGTAACGTTTGTAGATAAACGTAGTATTTACTTGTAAACGTTGGTGAGTGGTGTCTTAATCAGACGCTTTCTTCTTGCCAGCAGGTGTTGCGGGCATTGCTATTTACATTTGCAGCTGTTAGATAATATAACGTTTATAAATCGCTGCAAAGGTCTTAATAATTTACAAGTTGTGCAATACCGAAATTTAGGTAAATGTTTACACACCTTTCTTTCGTGTCTACTAAGAATAGGGGAGCAATAAATAAGGATGCTGTTCATAATCTTTGGCATAGAATTGGTCTGTTTTCGTGTTGTTGTATAACTAAAAAAGCAACGAAATTAACCGATGAAAATACCTAAGAAACATATCCTTGTGCGATAGGGATTAGAGAAGCAAATACCTACTGTTATGGGTGTCGATCGAGCGAATGTTGTTCCCGATGGCTGTTAGGTTGTATCACAATCCGAAAAACTGCAGTTATACACAATGATTTACGCTAAAAAGTTTTGATCTTTCAAGCTTTCGCGCTATATTTGCAGCAGTATGGCAAAGCAACAAGAAGCAATTAGAGAGCGTGTGCGTACCAACCTGCACGAGCCGCGCAAGTATAAGGTGTTAATTCATAACGATGATTTCACCACAATGGATTTCGTCGTGATGATATTAAAGGTTGTGTTCTTTAAGTCAGATGCCGAAGCTGAATCGCTCATGCTCGCCGTACACCGAAGTGATAAAGCCGTTGTGGGCGTTTATAGCTACGATGTGGCTATGTCTAAAGTGGGAAAAGCCACTGTTATGGCACGCCAAGCAGGCTACCCTTTACGTTTAACCTGTCAACCTGGGTAATCATTATGCCAGCATATATCAATTCTTACGATACCGACTTGGTTCTCAATGGGGCACGAAATTATTCCGTACTCTATAGGAATGAGTTCGTTACACCCGAACATTTGCTTCTGGCGTTAACGGGCTTAGAAAACTTTGCGCTCTCGTTGCAAACGTCGGGAGGTAACGTAGCAAGACTAAATGCCGAACTAGTGGATGTGGTGACGAAGATGGAGACTGTGCCTGTTGATTGGAATCAGTTGCCTAACCACTCCATGCAGATGGAACTGTTGCTCGATAATGCGCATAAACTGGCTATGTTGGCCGAGGTTCAGGTGGTGCAAGTGCCCCATCTAGTGATGGCTTTGCTGGGTTTGCAAGATTCGAATGCTGCCTATTTACTGGGCAAACAGCTAGGAGAAAACACTTCAAGCTTTGTCGCCGAACTGGTTAGTCTCTATGATAGCGACGACGGCTTGTCGGGTTATGGCGATACAGACGCCTTTAACGACGATTTCGATATGGATGAAGAGCGCGAAGAACTATGGCGCTCGCTGGTTACTTGCGTAAACGAAACCTATAAAAAACATAACCCGCTCATCGGTAGAGAAAACGAATTGCAACGCACCATTCAAGTGCTTTGCCGAAAAGAAAAGAATAATCCGCTGCACGTGGGCGAGCCTGGAGTGGGCAAAACTTCGCTGGTTTACGGACTTGCTGCAATGATTGAAAACGGAGATGTGCCTGAACGACTCAAAGGCTGTCGCATCTATCAGATGGATATGGGCACAATGCTCGCAGGAACACAATACCGCGGCGATCTCGAAAAACGCATTAAGCAGGTGATGGACGGGCTGCTGGAGGAGGGAAATACCATCCTTTACATCGACGAGATACACAACCTTGTGGGCGCAGGGCGTGCAAGCGAAGGCTCAATGGATGCCTCGAACATGCTCAAACCTTATCTCGAAAGTGGAGATGTGCGCTTTATCGGAAGCACCACCTATGCCGAATATAATCGTTATTTTGCAAAAAGCGCGGGTATTGTGCGTCGCTTTCAACAAATTGACGTGCCCGAACCTTCGCCCGAAGAGGCTGTGAAAATCCTTAGCGGACTGAAACGACAATACGAAAAGTTTCATAACGTGACCTATGCGCCAGAGGTGATTGAGTTTGCCGTGAAAGCTAGCGCTAAATATATCAACGATAGGTTTTTGCCCGACAAAGCTATCGACCTCATAGATGAGGCTGGTGCCTACCGACAAATGCACCCACTGCCCACCAAACGACAAAAGGTAGACAAGGAACTCGTGGCCGATGTGCTTACAAAGGTGTGCAAAGTGCAGGCCGTGGCTCTCAAAGACGAGGGCAACGAGGCTCTGCTCACCCTAGAAAAACGTATGAAACAGCAAATCTATGGGCAGGATAAGGCCATAGAACTGGTAACTCAAGCCATACAAACGGCTAAGGCTGGACTCACCGAAGAGGGAAAACCACTGGCCGCAATGCTCTTCGTGGGCCCCACAGGTGTGGGAAAAACCGAGGTGGCTCGCGTGCTAGCTGCCGAACTTGGCATCGAACTGGTGCGCTTCGATATGAGCGAATACACCGAAAAACATGCCGTTGCTAAGCTCATTGGCTCGCCAGCTGGATATGTGGGCTATGAAGATGGTGGACTACTTACCGATGCTATACGTAAGTCGCCCAACTGTGTGCTGCTGCTCGACGAAATAGAAAAGGCGCATGCTGATATCTATAACATCCTTTTGCAAGTGATGGATTATGCGCGTTTGACGGATAATAAAGGGCAGAAAGCCGACTTCCGCAACGTGGTTCTCATCATGACGAGCAACGCTGGTGCACAATTTGCATCCCAAGCCAACGTGGGATTTGCTAGCAAAATATCGCGCGGAGAAGCCATGATGGCACAGGTGAAGAAGACTTTTAAACCAGAATTCATCAACCGACTGTCGTCTACCGTGGTGTTCCACGATATGGATGAACCAATGGCTCGACTGATATTAAAGAAAAAAATCAATGCCCTAAAGCAACAATTGCTTGCCCGAAACGTGGAACTAACGCTCGACGAGAAGGCCGAAAACTATTTGTTGAAGGTGGGATTCACACCTTTGTACGGCGCTCGCGAGATGGATCGCGTTATCGCTGCAAAGCTTAAACCTCTGCTTACCCGAGAAATTCTCTTCGGAAAGCTGAAAAAAGGCGGAAAGGCCATCGTGAAAACACTGACCAATGAACCGCCAACACCCGACGACACCAATATGCAGCTGGTGCTCGACGTGCCAAAATGAGCTGCACTATCGCTAACATCGTTTTAAAATATCTCTCTCGCAATGCCCAAGTTTGTTTCTACATATAGCATTCTTTACGCGTACAATGGGCTGAAAAGGTCGTTGAGGGGGGAATACTGCGCGCTATGCTGGAGCTTGTCTCCACAGGCCACACACCTGCTTATGTACTGGGGCAGCGCGCGGATGGTGTTAACCAAATTCCTATTATACTATGGTGTTCGCGCTTGATTCAACACTTTGGTTTCCCGACCCACACTTGGGAGAACCCGATGGCTTGTTAGCCGTTGGCGGAGACCTTTCTGTAGACCGCATGTTGCTGGCCTACAGCTATGGCATTTTTCCTTGGTACTCCTTCCGTTATAACCGAAAAATACTTTGGTATTGCCCCATGGAGCGCTTTGTTATCTTCCCCGAAGAGGTGCATGTGTCGCACTCTATGCGCTCCTTAATTAATAAGGGCACATACAATGTTACGTTTAACCAGCAGTTCGACGATGTACTGAAACATTGTAGCCGTCTGCGTATCAAAGAAGAGGGTGCTTGGCTGGGCGTTGATATGATAAAAGCCTACCGCAAAATGCACGAACAGGGTTTTGCAGCCAGCGTTGAAGTGTGGCAGAGCGACCGCCTTGTGGGTGGTCTTTATGGCGTTACCATCGGCCGATGCTTCTTTGGCGAGAGTATGTTTTCGCTTGTTCCTAGTGCCAGTAAGCTTGCGCTTATCTTCTTAGCGCATTACATGCACGAACATGAAGGCTTGCTCATCGACTGCCAATTCGAAACGGCTCACCTGCGCTCGATGGGTGGACGCTTCATTCCTTACGACGATTACCTTAAGATTATACAGCAAGAATAGAAATGAACAACAACGAACTGATGCGCAGGGCCATTGCCTTGAGCGAAGAAAGTGTGAATAATGGTGGTGGCCCTTTTGGCACAGTAATTGCCCGAAATGGCGAGATTGTGGCCGAAGCGGCTAACCGTGTTACGCTCGATAACGACCCAACGGCACATGCCGAAGTGAGTGCTATACGATTGGCTAGCCGTAAATTGGGTACGTTTAACCTCGCTGGGTGCGACATTTACACCTCGTGCGAACCTTGCCCCATGTGTCTTGGTGCTATTTATTGGGCGCGACTGGATAACATTTACTATGCCAATAACCGTGAAGATGCCGCCAACATCGGTTTCGACGATGATTTCATCTACCATGAAATAGCACTTAAACCTAACGAACGCAGCAAAAATATGGAGCTGTTGTTGCCCGAGGAGGCCATTAATGCTTTTAAAATGTGGGAAGGGAAGGTGGAGAAAACCGAGTATTAAGGCGGTGGGTGTGTATGCGGGGGAAGGATGCCTAGCCACTTGTGGCTTTAAGCACCTCCCAAAGTCGTGACTGATTGGCATCTTGCTTGTGTTATCCTTTTGGCGTAGTGCATATCGACTTCAAGCCTAACACAAGCAATATGCACTACAAAACTAAAAATCCAAGCTATTCTAATCACTCTTTTGGGTTAAATTGCTTTTAATGGGGGGTGTTGCGCCATCTTCTTTTATCATTTTTCTCTATATCCGTTTACTTTATGGTTTAGAGAATGTAAAATAAACGGCGTGAAATTTAACATTGTGAATGCCATTTTTGCTCACCAACTGCCATTCGTTCGCAAATAATCGATTCTCGCGAAGGTTTG
>NZ_CALKQY010000047.1:0-43598 GCF_937990675.1 Hoylesella shahii
TATCCGACAACAAAGAGGAGTTAAGGTCGGCTATCAACAAAATAGCCAAAGAAACAGAACTTGACAAGTTCTTTGTCTATGGTTACAGAGCGCACCATTTTTGGCTCACTCACCGCAGATTGTCGAATGGAGAGCCAATGGAACACAGATTACTAATCGCTGAATTTTGAAGATATGGAAAGGAAAGTTTACAGAGTACGCACGCAATACATCTTTGAAGGTGTGTTTGAGGTAGTACCCACAGACCGAGAGGAAGCCGAGCGCAAAATCCTTGAAGATTGTGGAATGGTGATGGGCACAGAGGAGTACACAGCACCCTGCCGATGAACAAATCAATTGGGCTTTTAATACCCACCCCAAAGAGCGGATAATCGAAACAACCGAAAAACCCTAACACAATGAGCCACGCAACCTCAAAATTGCGTGGCTTCTTTTCTTTTTCTGAGACCTCTGCAAAACCTTCATTTATAGAGAAATTCCCATTTAGTTGTGTTTAGAAGCATATTCCAACGTGTTTATTGTTATAATTGATGCCGTAAAACGATTATTATCATCTATATTTGTGTCCAATTTTCTTTTATTTGAGAGCATTGGACACAATTATCCCTGGCGTTCGATATAAGTTGTAGGCAACAGCCTCCATAATATGCTGTGCATGTGTTTTGGCAAGTCCTACATATCTTGCCGTACCTCCCCTAAACCATCTGTGTATGGAACCAAAAGTGCGTTCCACCCTGTACCTAATTTTACTGATAGCCACATTGATGCGTTTCTCTCTTTCTGTAATCTTATGCGCCCTTGTTCCTTTGTGCATAATGCGACTTTTTAGTTTCATTCGAGCAAGTGTCTCCTTGTTTTCTGCCGAGTCATAACCCTTATCAGCATATACGAGAGTCTTTTTCGGAAGATTTGCTTTTTTCAGGGGCGTTTCCAAATGCTTGATGTCGCTCTCATTAGCTGCGGTAGTCTCCTCTGCAAGAACCAATCCATTTTCATCTGTAACTGAATGCCGTTTGTATCCAAAGTGGAGCCTTCCCATTTTCTTGACCCAGCGTGTCTCTCCGTCCACATTGGGCTTGAGTTTCTCCTTGAGCATAGCTTTCTCGGATTCTAACTTACCTGTTTCCTCATCCCTGTCCTCAACAATCTCATACTCCTTGCGACCACGTGGACGACGAGGACTGTCGGTAATGCTGGCATCGACGATAGCCCCACGTTTGACAATGACACCTTGTTGCTCTAACTGTCGGTTGATTTCATTCAGTACCATATCATAAAGGTCTGCCTCTACAAGAATGTTACGGAAACGATATACCGTCGTACTGTCAGGAGCAACATCTTCCAATCCCAGTCCTACAAAGCGGCTGAAAGACAAATGGTCGTTTACCTGTTCCTCAACCTCACCATCACTAAGGCTATACCATGTACGGAGAAGTTCGGTCTTGAACAGCACAAGACTATCATAGCTCGGACGACCAGTTGCCTTGTTACCTTTGGTGTAGGCGATTTCAATAATACCACGGATTGGATTCCAATCGATAATTTTGTCTATCTGAGAAAAGAAGGTCTGCTTGACCTTACGCTGACCGACTAATAGGTCGGCAAAGCTGAGAGAGGAGAGTTACTGTTTCATACTATAAAGATACGAAAAAATAATGATATAAGCAAATTCCTAAACTAAGAGTTTTGCAGAGGTCTCAGGTTAGTAAAAACTATGGATGTGATATAAGGTGAAAGAATGCTATACACAACTTTACAGATTGTGTAGACTGGGATGCGAAAAAGGGAGATAGGAGGTAATTGCAGCCACTAATCGCTATACTTGTACAACATCTACAACCGTTAATAGTCCTTCGGAAGACACCACGAAACGTACATCCTTGTCCATAAATGACATTCCATAAACTTTTAGAGGATTGTCTTGATAATGCGGACGGGGGTCGAGTGCAAGCACTTCGCAAAGCGTTTGCAGTTCGTTGGGTGAGAAACAGGCTTGAAAAGGTTGTGGGATACTTACTTCGAGGCGTGTAATAGCTGTGCGGTCAACAAAACCACTGCGGGCACCCTCATGACAATCGGCATAGGTTATATAGGGCTTAATGTCGAAAATGGGTGTTCCATCCATCAAGTCTGCCCCAAGAACGTGTATCACTGGACCATCATTTGTATCCCATTCAACATGTTCGAGTTGCACAGATGATAATCCTAAACCATTTGGACGGAAGGGAGAACGCGTAGCAAATACACCCATTTTGGCATTTCCACCAAGGAGGGGAGGACGAACAACAAGACTGTTGGGTGTATGTTTGTTGGCCGAAAAATGCCAAATAAGCCAGAGAAAGTCAAACTTGTCTATGCCTCGCAGCGCATCTTTAGAACGATATGCTGGTTCGAAAACAATGTGTCCAGGCACATTTTTTACAAGTCCACTTTGCTTGGGTATGCCGAATTTAGAGCCGAAAGGCGAACGGAAATGAGCTATAGGGTGAATTTCTGTCATTGACGAACGATTTTGGAGCGTTGTGAAGCGTGGTTGTATACCCCACCCTATCTGAAAAACGCATTTTAATTTACTGCAAAGTTAAGATATTTAACCCACTTTAACCACAGAAAGTAACAAATGTTACCAACAGAAGGACTAAATAATCTTAATTTTGCCTTAAAGTTAATGTGTATGAAATATAATAACGACCAAGTAAGAAGGCGTGACAGGCTACTTACTGAAGCGCGTGCCAGAGAAATCGTGTACGAGGCAGAATATGCCGTACTTTCAATGATCGACGAAGATGGAATGCCCTATGCCATCCCTGTAAACCATGTATGGGATTGTAGTTCGTGTATTTATGTGCATTGTGCACCCGAGGGAACGAAGTTAAAGGCTATTGCTAAGCATCCCAATGTGTGTCTTTGCATCGTGGGTGAGGTTAATTTGTTACCCTCAAAATTCACTACCGAATACGAAAGTGTTGTGATTCGTGGACTAGCTAAGGTGGGTTTAAACGAAGAAGAACGAATGCGGGCATTGCGCTTGCTCATCAATAAACTCTCGCCCGAATTTAAACAGTTAGGCGAAAAGTATGCTCAAGCATCATTTCACCGTACAGAAATTATTAAAATTGAGGTGTCAGAGTTTTCGGGAAAATGTAAAACGGTGCATAAGACTAACTGATTACTTGTTGCTCTGTACACAAAACTAGTAAAAAAGAAGTATATTAGAATAAGATATAAAAATGAAGACAAGATTAGAATTTGAGAAATGGCCAACAGACTTGTTGATTGACTATGCGTTGAAAATACATCATAGAGGCATACGCGAAGAAGGGCCAGAGACATTGGCTCGACTTAATGCTCTAGCAGCTAAGTATAATGAACTAATTGAGGTGGCACATCAGTTTGGCGAATCGTTAAACGACCTTGATGAGCACCTGATGAAAGAAGAAAATATCCTCTTCCCGTTTATCTATGAGATAATGGAAGCATCGCAAGAGCATAGAACACAACAGGGATTTCATTGCGGTTCGGTTCAAAATCCCATTGCAGTGATGATGTCCGACCATGAAGGAGAAACGGCAAGACACGAACATATTGCCTATCTTACACATCAATATACAGCACCCGAAGGGGTAGAAAGCGAATATCAAGCAGTATTAGATAGGTTGAAAGACTTTAAGGAGGCTTTAGAAGAACATATACTTATCGAAGACAAGATAATATTTCCCGCGGCAATTGCCACAGAAGAGAGAAATATACAAGGATAAGTTTTCGAGCCATGACTAGCTGAAGGCAAAAAACGAGCTGGCAAAGAACAAACGTGCTTGTGCTTTATCCACGTGGTAAAATTATTAGAGAGAGAACCACGTAATGAGATAATGGCTATGCTGTTCTTTGTCGGCTCGCCTTCGTTGTTGGGGTTGTCAGCTATTTGTTGTGTAGCTATCGCCTATTTTGTTTCCAATAATATCTTTTTCTTTCCCTGTCGTGCTTCAAAATAGGGATATTCGTCGCGCAAACTAATGTCGTCGTAAATAAAGTCAGCCACAATAGTGTCATGCCCATCGGGCAAAATCAGTCCCATTTTTCCATCTCTTTGCGCGATGATAGGCATTAGACACAGGTCGTCTACATAGGTGTAATATCTGCGTAAGAAATCATACTTAGCTGAAACAAGCACATTTCCGTCGCAATCGTTGATACCAAATTTTCCTTCTACTTCAACTACTTCGTGATAACGTAGGTATTTGTCCTTGATTCGGTTAAGGTAATACACCATTTTACGTCTATCGTTAACAAGCGTTAGCAAGTAGTCGAAGGTGTCACAATAGTTAGCCATTGCCCTTGTAAGTACAATTTTAAAGTCAAGCCCACTAGTAACCTTTCTATTTAAGTCGATATATCTGGCAATGGCCACTTCTTTTTCAGCAACCGACAAGGTAGAAAGTTGTGCTTCAAACCTGTTCATAATGTCTTTGCTACCCGACATACCTTTGATATATCGATGAATTTGGCGACTCATTTCATCGCATACAAATTTATCAATACGTTCTTCTTCTATAGGGTCTACATAGGTAGCATCAAAGTTCTCAAGTGTTATTCGTTCCATGATTATCTCCTTTTTCGCAAAGGTATTACATTTATTTAGGTTTTCCAACGGAATAAACATTTTTTAAGAGATTGGGCAGTGCTTGCATTAATAAGAACAATTGGACAGCAGAAGAGAATGTTTAGGATAATTAGTAGGATGTTGAGTAGAATTAAAAAGAGCCATTAAAAGTTTAGTGTGCAAGAAATAATCTTACAAATTTAGCTATTTGAATACGCGTTTTGTATGCAGTTAAAACTTTTTTACTAAGTAACCATTTGCTAATAATTGTGTGTGTTGTTAAGCAAAACGCCAAACTCGTTGTGTTATGCTGTTCAGAAAGATATTGACAACCTTAACATAACAACATTGAGCAATTGTTTTTAAGATAGGCTTACACTCACTTTAGGCAAATAAATGTCTGAAAAACGCGTGCGTTAGTAAATAAATTCATATATTTGCGCTAGTGTTTTATAATACCTTGTATTGAGACAAACGTTAAACAGATACATTCTAACATGAACAATGTAAACAAACTTGTGGAGTGTGTGCCTAATTTCAGCGAAGGCCGCAACATGGAAATCATTAACCAGATAACAAATGTTATCAAAGAGGTTAAAGGTGTTAAACTGCTTGATGTAGACCCTGGAGAAGCCACAAACAGAACTGTGGTTACCTTTGTGGGTACTCCTGATGTGGTGGTTGAAGCCGCATTTTTGGCCGTTAAGAAAGCGGGAGAATTGATTGATATGCGTCAACATCACGGTGCACACCCAAGAATGGGTGCAACTGATGTGCTACCGCTCATCCCCGTGGCTGGAATTACACTTGAAGAATGTGCCCAGTTGGCACGCAAATTGGCTGAACGCATTGCCAATGAATTAACAATTCCTTGCTATTGTTATGAGGCTGCTGCCTTTACGCCCGAAAGACAAAACCTTGCAGTTTGTCGACAAGGCGAATACGAAGCGCTTGCCGAAAAGCTTACTACAGAAGGAAAACAACCCGATTTTGGTGCACGCCCAGTTGACGAGCGTGTTCAACGTACTGGTATGACTGCTGTTGGTGCGCGCAATTTCCTTATTGCTACCAACTTTAACTTAAATACCACTTCTACACGTCGAGCAAATGCAATTGCATTTGATGTGCGTGAGAAAGGCAGACCCGTGCGCGAAGGAAATCCCATAACAGGAAAAATTAAGAAAGACGAAAATGGGAAAACCATTAATAAGCCTGGTACACTAAAGGCAACAAAGGCTATTGGTTGGTTTATCGATGAGTACGACATTGCACAGGTGTCGATGAACATCACCAATATCGATGTTACCCCACTCCACGTTGCTTTCGATGAAGTTTGCCGCTGTGCACAAAATCGCGGTGTAAGGGTTACTGGAACTGAGATTGTTGGACTTATTCCCAAGCGCACACTCATTGAAGCAGGTCGCTATTTCTTGGAAAAACAAAATCGCTCAACCGGCATTCCCGAAGAAGATGTTATCAAGATTGCCATTAAGTCTATGGGACTTGACGACTTGAAACCCTTCAACCCGCGTGAAAAAGTTATTGAATATCTTTGCGAAGAAGAAGGCGGAAAGAAATTGGTTGACCTCACTGTTGAAGGTTTTGCTAAAGAAACATCGCGCGAATCTCCCGCTCCTGGCGGTGGAACAATTGCAGCTTACATGGGCGCTTTGGGTGCTGCTTTGGGCGCAATGGTGGCCAACCTCTCTAGTCACAAGCCCGGTTGGGACGATCGTTGGCAAGAGTTTAGCCATTGGGCTGATAAAGGTCAAGAGATGATGCACAACTTGTTACATCTTGTAGACGAAGACACAGAGGCTTTCAACCGTATTATGGCGGCCTTTGGATTGCCCAAAAAGACCGATGCCGACAAACAAGCTCGCACTGATGCGATACAAGCTGCCACGCTTTATGCTGCACAAGTACCTTTGCAAACGATGAAAGAGTCGTTCCGTGTTTTCGAATTGTGCAAAGCAATGGCCGAGATTGGTAACCCCAATAGCGTGTCTGACGCTGGCGTTGGTGCTTTGGCTGCTCGTGCAGCTGTGCTTGGAGCTGGCATGAACGTGAAGATTAATGCTGGTTCGCTTATTGATAAGGAGGTGAGTGGCAAGCTTATCGCAGAAGCAAACGACCTGATTGCGAAAGCCAATGTGGCCGAAGCCGAGATTGTTGCTATTGTTGAAACGAAATTATAATACAGTTGCAGGTGGGCTTATATGCCTTCCTGCTTCTTAATTTTCGAACTAAACATCGTATCTGGTGTAGATGTACACCTTATATATAATAAGAAGAATATAACTAACCATCCACTATGACCCTTCAAGAATTTCAAGCAGACCTCCGTTGTGGTATTCCCCACGTGCTGCCCGAACCACAAGCTTACGACAACAGTGTAAGTCATGCACCAAAAAGAAAGGATATCCTTTCGGCTGAAGATAAGAAATTGGCCTTGCAAAACGCATTGCGTTATTTCCCCAAAGAACAACATGCACAGCTATTGCCCGAGTTTACGCAAGAGCTTAAAGATTATGGCCGCATTTACATGTATAGACTACGTCCGCGTTATGCTATGCATGCCCGCCATATCGACGAATATCCACATCGTAGCAAACAGGCTGCTGCTATCATGATGATGATACAAAATAACCTAGATCCTGCTGTTGCACAGCATCCACACGAACTTATTACTTATGGAGGCAATGGCGCTGTATTCCAAAATTGGGCGCAATACCGACTCGCTATGCAATATCTAAGTGAGATGACCGACGAACAAACGCTTGTTATGTATAGTGGTCATCCCTTTGGCTTGTTCCCCTCTCACCCCAATGCACCACGTGTTGTGGTTACAAATGGTATGGTTATCCCTAACTA
This sequence comes from Hoylesella shahii, assembly GCF_937990675.1. NCBI lineage: Bacteria > Pseudomonadati > Bacteroidota > Bacteroidia > Bacteroidales > Prevotellaceae > Hoylesella > Hoylesella shahii. The sequence goes on from NZ_CALKQY010000047.1 coordinate 7,475, forward strand.
TTCTAAACCCGACGATTGGGAAAGGTTTAATGCATTGGGCGTAAGTCAATATGGACAAATGACTGCTGGTAGTTATATGTACATCGGCCCGCAAGGTATTGTTCATGGCACAACAATTACTGTGCTAAATGCTGCACGCAAAGTGTTTGGCAAAGACAAAGACCATAAAATACCTCTCTTTGTTTCTTCAGGCCTAGGTGGCATGTCGGGCGCTCAGCCAAAGGCAGGAAATATAGCTGGCGTTGTTAGTGTTGTGGCTGAGATTAATCCACTTGCGGCCGAAAAACGTCATGCACAAGGATGGGTAGACGAACTGCATTATAATCTTGACGAACTAATTTCGGCTGTTAATAAGGCGGTAGAAGATCGTCGCGTGGTGTCTATGGCATATGTAGGAAACGTGGTAGACCTATGGGAACGTCTTGCAAAAGATAATATCAAGGTTGATTTAGGTAGCGACCAAACCTCTTTGCATAATCCTTATGCTGGTGGTTACTATCCTGTTGGTATGACACTTGAAGAATCGAACAAGATGATGGCCGACGATCCAGATATGTTTAAAGAACGCGTTTTCGACTCACTTCGCCGACAAGTAACTGCCATTAACAAGCTAACAGCGCAAGGTATGTACTTCTTCGACTATGGTAATGCTTTCTTGCTTATGTCTAGTCGTGCCGGAGCAGACATCATGAAAGATGCTCAGCACTTCCGTTATCCCTCTTACGTTCAAGATATCATGGGCCCAATGTTCTTTGATTATGGCTTCGGACCATTTAGATGGGCTTGTACTTCGTGTTTACCCGCCGACTTGGAATTGACCGATCAGCTTGCTACAGATGTGCTTAAAGAGTTGATGGACAAAGCAACCGACGATATTCACGGACAATTGGCCGACAACCTTCATTGGATTCGAGAAGCGGGACGCAACAAATTAGTTGTAGGTTCGCAAGCGCGTATTCTCTATGCCGACTCCGAAGGGCGCATACGTATTGCCTTAGCTTTTAACAAAGCTATACGCGAAGGACGCATTACCGCACCCATTGTATTGGGACGAGACCATCATGACGTTTCGGGAACCGATTCGCCATTCCGCGAAACAAGTAATATCTACGATGGTTCACAATTCTGTGCCGACATGGCTGTGCAGAATGTAATCGGCGATTCGTTCCGAGGAGCTACCTGGGTGAGCATTCATAATGGTGGTGGAGTTGGCTGGGGCGAAGTGATTAACGGCGGTTTTGGTATGGTGCTTGATGGAAGTGAAGTTTGTGACGAACGCATCAAACAAATGCTTTTCTGGGATGTAAATAACGGAATTACCCGCCGTTCATGGGCTAGAAACAAGGGGTCGATGGATGCCATTAGTAGAGAAATGGAGCGTACACCCAACTTTAAGGTGACAATGCCAAACCTTGTTGACGAAGAATTGTTTAACAATATTCATTTTTAACCACAAATCATAGCATATAATTATGACACACCAAATATCAGCCGACCATCTTACGATTGAGAGAATAGGCGAAATAATTTATAATAACTATAAGATTGAATTGAGTGATGATGCTCGTAAGCGCATTATCAGAAGCCGTGAATACCTTGATGCACGTATAGCTAAGGAAGAAAATCCTATCTATGGCGTCACAACGGGATTCGGTTCGCTCTGTAGCGTATCTATTAGCAAAGACCAATTGTCGCAGTTGCAAGTAAATCTTATTAAGTCTCATGCTTGCGGTGTGGGTGAACGCTTGCCCAACGACATTATTAAAATGATGATCTTGCTTAAAGTGCAGTCGCTTAGCTATGGCTTCTCGGGTTGCAAACTTGATACTGTTGAACGTCTTATCGACATGTTTAACAACAATATCTTCCCTATTATCCTAGAGCAAGGTTCTCTTGGCGCATCGGGCGACCTCGTTCCACTTGCTCATATGAGTCTTCCTTTAGTGGGTCTTGGCGAAGTGGATATGAATGGCGAAGTTCTTTCTGGCGAAGAAATGAATCGCCGAATGAACTGGAAACCCATTGAACTGGCTAGCAAAGAGGGATTGGCTTTGCTCAACGGAACACAAAATATGAGTGCTCAAGCTGTTTGGGCAGTACTCAATGCACAACGTCTGAGCGAGTGGGCCGATGTTATTGCAGCTATGTCGCTCGACGCTTTCGATGGTCGTATCGAACCTTTCACTCATGCTGTACACGCAGTGCGTCCTCATCAGGGGCAAATTGAGACTGCAGCACGCTTCCGCCAATTGCTAGAGGGTAGTGAACTCATCGCCCGTCCTAAGAAACATGTGCAAGATCCCTACTCTTTTCGTTGTGTACCACAGGTTCATGGCACGGTGAAAGACACGCTTCGCTATGTTTATTCGGTGATAGATATCGAGATTAACTCTGCCACCGACAACCCCACTGTCTGTCCAGATGAAGATTTAATTATCTCGGCCGGAAACTTCCATGGCGAACCTATTGCTCTTCCAATGGATTATCTTGCTATTGCAATGAGCGAATTGGCCAATATCAGCGAACGACGTATCTATCGTTTGGTGTCTGGCTTGCGCGAACTTCCTAGTTTCTTGGTGGCCAAACCTGGTCTTAACAGTGGCTTCATGATAGCTCAATACACAGCAGCCTCTGTGGTTAGCTTAAACAAATCGTATGCTGTGCCTTCGTCTATCGACAGTATTCCGTCGTGTCAAGACCAAGAAGACCTTGTCAGTATGGGTGCCAATGCGGCAATAAAGCTGCGTAAGGTGGTTGAAAACACCGAACGTGTGCTGGCTATCGAATTATTTAATGCTGCTCAAGCACTTGATTTTCGTCGCCCCCTTGTTTCTTCTCCCGAATTAATGAAGGTGTATGAGGCTTATCGCAAGGTGGTACCTTTTATTGATACAGACGTGATTATGTATCCCCATATTGAGGATTCTGTCAAGTTCTTACGCAAATAATTATTGATGGCAACTACTTTATTCTTTAACATAGCGACCCTTGGCGGTGTAGATCGCAAGGGTCGCTTGCGCCTACAAGGCAGTGAAATGGCTCAGTTTGAGACTCTTGATAATGCTTATCTTCTTGTAAAAGATGGAAGAATAGCCGATTTTGGTCCAATGGAGCAAATGCCTAAGTTTGATGATAATGTGACAAAGGTTGATGCAGATGGGGGAACGGTGATGCCATCGTTTTGCGATTCGCACACGCACATTGTCAATGCAGGTAGTCGTGAGGGCGAGTTTGTTGATAAAATCAATGGCTTGTCGTATGCCGAAATTGCCAAACGTGGTGGTGGTATTCTCAATAGTGCTGACAAACTGCACGAAATGAGCGAAGACGATTTGTACGAACAGTCGATGAAACGCGTTCGCGAGGTGATGTTTAAAGGCACTGGTTGTGTGGAAATTAAAAGCGGATACGGGCTTAATACCGAAGATGAACTGAAAATGCTTCGCGTTATCAAACGTATTAAAGAAACTTCACCACTCAAAGTGGTTGCCAATTTCCTCGGTGCCCATGCTGTTGGTAGGGCTTATGCTGGAAGACAAGCCGAATATGTTGATCTTGTCATAAACGAAATGATACCCGCTGTGGCTGCAGAAGGGCTTGCCGACTTTGTGGATGTGTTCTGTGACGAGGGCTTTTTTACACCTGAAGAGACGGGACGCATACTGCAAGCTGGTGCAAAACATGGTATGCGTGGCAAAATTCATGGTCAGGAACTGGCTCCAAGTGGCGGTGTTGAGGTGGCGCTAAAACACAATGCACTCTCCGTTGACCATTTGGAGAGTATGACCGACGAAGACATTGCCATGATGATTGGCACAGAAACGTCACCAACGGCGTTGCCTGGCACTTCATTCTTTCTTAACATTCCCTTTGCACCCGTGCGCAAAATGCTTAGTGCTGGACTTGGTCCTGCCATCGCAAGCGACTATAATCCAGGGTCAACACCGTCGGGCGATATGAAATTTGTGGTGTCGTTGGCTTGTATCAAAATGCGACTTCTACCCGAAGAGGCACTTAATGCGGCAACGATCAACGGTGCATACGCTATGGGGCTAAGTGCTGATTATGGCTCGATAGCTATTGGCAAGGTCGCAAACTTCTACATCACCCACCCCATTCCTTCTATTGCCTTCATTCCCTACGCCTATACCACGCCCGTTATTCGCGAGGTATATCTCAACGGCGAACGACAAAATTGACGAGCAATACAGCGGAGAAAACGTTCAGATTGACGTGTTGACAAGTGTCTATGATATAAAAGAGGAGTATTCTAAATCCTTGATAAAGGGCATCCCTCTCTTCAACTTGTCAACACGTCAGTTGGTAAATGAGGCATCATCACCCACAATAATTAAAAATTAAATCACACATGGCTTGTACCACAGACTTTGTTCAGTACGTTTTAGACCAATGTATTACGGCAGGAGAAATCACGGTTAAGAAGATGTTTGGAGAGTATGGTATCTATTGCAACGGCAAAATCTTCGGTCTATTGTGCGATGATTGCCTTTACATCAAGCCCACCGAAGCTGGCAAAAAGGAACTTAAATCCATTGATTTACGCCCTCCCTATCCAGGAGCAAAAGACTACTTTTACATTGCTGACCTTGAAGACCACGAGGTTTTAGCCAAAATTGTGAAGGAAACCTGCAAAGAATTGCCCGAACCCAAGCCCCGAAACAAAAAATAATAACAGCTGCTTCAGGGCTTGAACACGGGCATAAATCGTGAAGTTATGCACGATAACGGCTCAAAACGAATCGGAAATGCAAGCTTATTTGCTGGAAAGGCTTTGCATGCGGGCGATGTATTTGCCCAAGATATCAAACTCTAAATTCACTACCGAACCAACTTTGATGTCGCAAAAGTTGGTGTTTTCTCGCGTGTAGGGTATGATAGCCACCTTAAAGGTACACTCAGTAGGACTAATCACTGTAAGCGACACGCCATTTACAGTAACCGAACCTTTGTCTACTGTGAAATATCCGCGTCCCACTTGTTCAGGATTAAAAGTGTATTCAAACGTAAAATAGGTTGAGCCTTCCGCGTCTTCCATCGCTACACATGTGGCAGTGGTGTCAACATGTCCCTGTACGATGTGGCCGTCTAGTCGGCCGTTCATTTTCATTGATCGTTCAATGTTAACCTTGTCGCCCACCTGCAATAGTCCAAGGTTCGACTTAATCAAAGTTTCCTTCATGGCTGTAACCGTGTAGTTGTCGTCATCAAGTTCAACAACCGTTAGGCAAACACCATTATGTGCAACGCTCTGGTCTATCTTCAAATCGTTGGTAAAGGTAGACTTAAACGTAAAGTCGATATTCTCTTCATATCGTTTCATGGCCACAAGTGTAGCCATTTCTTCTACTATGCCTGAAAACATATAGCTTTATCTTTAATTGTTTGTTGTTTTTGTTAATTGTTAGCTCAAAAAAATAGGCAGGAAGAAACTCCTGCCTAATATAAAAAAGGGTCGTACCGATGATGTGATGAAAACTCTGAGCTATACATGATTTGAGAGTTCCCCGCCTTTGTAATCCACCGGCTTTACAGCTAACCATGATGGTCGTGGCCCGCCATTAGCAAAAGAATTCTTCTCGGTTTTCGATTTTATTTTGAAGAGTACCCCAATCAAATCGATACAACCCCTATATTTGTCTCTTTTTGCTGTGCAAAGGTAAGCGTTTTCAGCGATATTACCAAATAATCGCTGGTCAAATTACTACCAATAACAGTGCGAAAGTATGCCCTAACGTTAACTACAAACACGTTTGTAGGGTTGCTACAACTTGCTTGTAGGGTCAGTACAATTTGCTTGTAGCGATAGTACAACTTGTCTGTAGCTTGAGTACACGCCCTTTTGTAGCGAACCGGGCGGTTCGTTTTTACTCAAACAAAGAATGAAAATGAACATAGAAAATGTATAGAGCCTATGTGTTAGACAAATGAATAGCCTAAGCTCGTTATTTTTTTGTGTATAATTTGAACATAGCACAATCACATTACACTGACATATAAGCACAAGAAATGATATATTAATCAGCATATAAAGTTAGCAAAACAACAACTATTAAGGAGTCTCTTCCGCAAAAAGTCTTTCAAACCATTGTCGAAGCAAAGTTTTATTGGGCAGAATATTTCGAATTTCATTCAGATACTGCTCATTTATTGACCCAGGAATCCATAGTTTGATATAGCCTGCAGTAGAATATTTCTCGTTCAAATGTCTTTCGAAACGTTCCCACTGTGCCTCTTTTCCCAATTCTGGATAATTCGTTATCCCATATTGAATGGTTCTTCTGAACACCACTTCAGGTTCTAGGTCTCTGTCTGCTTCAGCTGTGATGCGCCCATAAATACTTCTGGGTGTTCGCGAACTAGATGCGCGGTGGTCTTCTACAGCCTCTTTCATGGTGACAAGCTGTTCCTTCGAGAACCATTTTCGCAGCCGTTGGTCGGCCATTAGAATTTTTCCGCTTGTGATATGGTGAATTGCACGAGGTCCTTCAAGACCTAAGTCGTGATATGCAGCAGCTACATAGGCCATGTTAACATCGGCTCCAATTTTCTCGGCCAATGTTAGTGCACGTTTAATAACTCTCAATATGTGCGCCATATTGTGTGCACGGTCAAATTGATTGTATCTTGGAAGGATGTTTTGTTCTACAAACTCCATCAGGTCTAGTTGTACTGTAGGTGCTGGCATCGTGTTTGTTCCTTTCTAATAGATAAACGTAAAAAGGAGGAAACACGCTATTGGTCCTCCTTTTTACGTTGGCAAGCCTTTTCAAAGTAGCTTTGTTTGCAGTTTAAGCTTTGTAAAAGCAGCCACAGTTATGATTTTTTCCTGTCGGCAGGCAAGTTTACGGGATAACGTTTTTGGCTTTTTAGCCATTTCTTTTTCCGCTCCTCGTACTCTTGATTTTTGTTTTCAATATAGTTATCTGCCATTAGCTCAAGCCGTTTGTTATTGCACCTTGGTGTAAATTACATTAAGCTTAATAGCGCTACCCGGTGCGCCAGTTCCTTTAAGTAGCTTAGTGCTTGTTAGCGACATATTGTGAGTAATCTTTGTGATAACAGTTTCGTTACTTCCCGATTGCGTCTGACGCGTAGTGGTGGTAAGAGTAACGGGCACAATCACCAATTTGTTCCAATTAGGATTGGTTTTATCGGCCTTTCTCATCACGTTAATCACATTGGCAATGTTATCAAATGTGTAAGTGTTTGCCACCAGCGAACCCAAGAATGACACTTTGTTGTCCATCAAAACATTTTGTTTGAAAAAGCTGTTAAGACTATCAACAGGCAGCAGAAGCACGCTTGACGAAGGGCTTAATGCGTTGTCGCTAGTAGTAGAGTTATTAACGCGAGGCACAGAAAGCTTCACTTGATTGATGTCTTGCCCGTTGTGGCCATTTTCAAGTTGTTCAACAGGGATGGTCAGTTGTGTGAAAAAGCCCGCTGGAGTTTTGAGGTAAGTGTATCTAGTGTCGTTAAGCAGTGTGGCTGTGGCAGTCGTATTGGTAACCTTTGTGTGTTGCAGAACCTCTTCAGTGCCAACGAGCGAAATCCATTGTGCAGAGTCTTTGCCATTAACTTTCGAGCGATAGAAGATGTTAAGCAAACAGCTTTCCACATGTGCCATGGCTCCTAGACCGCTTTTATGTTTAAAGTAGAATCCTGGGAACACATTGGTGAGGAAACTATAAGTATTTTTGAAATACTCGGGATGCGCATAATAGGTTTGCAACAAGTAGGTACCTAGGTTGTTATACTCTTTGCCATTCTTGTCCCAATATTTATCGTTCATGCGGATGAGGATGCCACTAGACGTTCCTGCTTTAGATGCAAGTGTGTAGCTAGCATCTTTATTGATACCATTTGTTGTGCGCAGATAGCCATTAGCTTCGGGGTCGAAGTTGGTATAATACGTTCTTGTTTCAAGCATAGGTTTCTGCATCTCGCGCAAGTTGAGTGTCATCACCACCGTAGAGTCGCCATACGATTTAGCTAATGGTAAGAATAATTCGCACGAATCGGCTATAACCTCATTGCCCAATTTGCTAACAATACTATCTTTTGCAGGCAAGCCAATGTCTGCCAAACTATGAAGCTGTATCATCGCATCGCCTGTTATGTACGAACCTGTTTCAGGATCGCGCACATATCCTAAGTAAGCAACGGTGTTTTTAGAAAGCACCGAGTCTACAAGTACAGTGTTACTGGCCACAAGGAACGAGTCGGTTGTGGCCACAAAGCTATTGTTTTTATTGAGCGAGTTGCCCACTGTCTCGGTAGTATCATCGCAGCCAACGAAGGCAAGCGCCATGAAGGCTATTGGAAAAATTGCTTTTAAGTTCATGTTCGTTCAGTGTATAGAATGGGAAGAGGCATATATCACTTTTCTGGATATATCACCTCGTAAAACTTTTTATAAGGTTCGGTGAAATCTTGACCAGGATATTTCAGCATTGGAACGGCTTTTTGTTCTGCGTATTCGGTGAGAACCGACTTAATACCTTCGCTTCCTTCAATTACGCCGTCGCTATAAGCAATAGCTAGTTTTTCAAGTTCAGTATAGTCGAACTCATTGTTAAATTCAGAAAGCGCAGTACCTTTAATCGACTTATATTCCAAAGTCTTTTTGAAGTTTTGACCTAGTTGCCCTTCCAAGCCGTGGTTAAAAAGAGTTGTCACCACTTTTGTGTTGGCAAAAGCAGGCTCGTCTTTAAAGGCTTTCTTAATAAGCACAGGAATATATGCAGCCATCCAACCTTGGCAGTGAATGATATCGGGATTCCAACGCAGTTTTTTTACCGTTTCCAATACGCCACGTGCGAAAAAAATGGCACGTTGTCCGTTGTCTGAATAAGGCATACCATTTTCGTCGAGAGCCATTTGACGCTTCATAAAATAGTCGTCGTTGTCAATGAAATACACCTGAATTCTCGTCGAAGGAATTGAAGCCACCTTGATAATTAGTGGGTGGTCGGTTTCGTCGATAATGAGATTGACACCCGAAAGGCGAATAACCTCGTGGAGTTGACCGCGTCGTTCGTTGATGTTTCCCCACTTAGGCATGAACGTACGTATCTCGTACCCAGCTTCTTGGATGTTAAGCGGCACATTATAGCCCATTAGAGACATTTCCGTTTCGGGAACATACGGGGTTATCTCCTGATTGATGAATAAGATTTTTTTTGACATACTTGACTTTGTTCTACTGGGATGGCATGCATCCCATTTCTTAAAACCGACTACAAAGGTACAAAAAAACATTGAGAAACAGGTTGCAAGTCAAGGTATTTGAAGTTCACGGTGTTGCTTTTTGTTATATTTTTAATGATATTCTTTCTTATTTAAGAAAAAAGCAGTTATTTTGCAGGCGCTTATAAGATACATTGCAATGAAAGTTTTTACAAAGATTGTAGACCTGCAAGCTGCCTTGTCTTGCGATAGAAAACAAGAAGCAAAGATTGGTTTTGTGCCCACGATGGGCGCTTTACATGCTGGACACGCCTCGTTGGTGGAACGGTCGGTGAAAGATAACGACGTTACGGTTGTTAGCATATTTCTAAATCCCACCCAGTTTAATGATAAGAGCGACCTGGAACATTATCCCCAGACTTTTGAAGCCGATTGTGAAATGCTCGAAAATGTAGGTGCCGATTACGTATTTGCCCCTTCGGTAAGAGAAATTTACCCTACTCCTGATACGCGAGTGTTTGATTTCCCACCTGTAACTACGGTTATGGAAGGTGCAAAACGCCCTGGTCACTTCAATGGCGTGTGCCAAGTTGTTAGCCGACTCTTTGATATCGTTCAACCTGATTATGCTTATTTTGGTGAAAAAGATTGGCAACAAATTGCGGTTGTGAAGCGTTTGGTGCAATTTATGAATAGTAATATTGAAATCGTAGAATGCCCTATCGTAAGAGAAGAAAGCGGATTGGCTATGAGCTCGCGTAACGAACGTCTTTCGGCCGACGAAAGAATGCTGGCTGCCAACATCTATAAGGCGTTGAAAGCGAGTGTTGAAAAGGCTAAAACCCTTACTCTCGGAGAGACGAGAAACTGGGTTGTTGCCGAGATTAATGCGCATGAAGGGTTGGAAGTGGAATACTTCTCTATCGTAGATGGTTTAACATTGGTCGACCTAGATAGCTGGAACGATAGCGAATATGTGGTTGGGTGCATTACTGTTTATTGTGGATCTACACCCATCCGATTGATAGACCATATTAAATATAAAGGATAATAGATTATGCTTATTGAAGTATTGAAATCTAAACTGCACTGCGTGACAGTTACAGAAGCTAATCTCAACTATATGGGTAGTATCACCATAGACGAAGATTTGATGGATGCTGCCAACATGATTGCCGGAGAAAAGGTGCAGATTGTGGATAATAACAATGGTGAAAGGTTTGAAACTTACATTATAAAAGGTCAGCGAGGCAGTGGAGAAATCTGTCTAAACGGTGCTGCTGCGCGTAAAGTACAGGTTGGCGATACAGTTATCATTATGTCGTATGCCTTGATGGATTTTGAAGAAGCCAAGACTTTTCAACCTGTTGTGGTGTTTCCTGAGAATAATAAATTGACGAAATAGCAATTAATAACTACGCGCAACATTTTGTCTAAGTGTAGACAGATGTGCGCTGTGTTTTGTTAATACCCCAAAAAAATGAGCTTGCAAATAAGGTAATGTTTAACCTCTTGCAAGCTCATTTTTTATATTAAACCTTTGCGTTTGGGGCGTGAAGCAAGTCTAATCAACTTATTCAACCACCACGAGAGGTGTGTCTTCAAGCACACTCTCACCTTGCTTAACGCAAACAGCAGTAACTTTACCAGCCTTTTCAGCTTCGATGTTGTTGGCCATCTTCATAGCCTCGAGCACAACGAGCGTGTCACCAGCAGCAACAGTATCGCCAACGGCTACCTTAATTTCGGTGATTACGCCAGGCAGTGGAGCCTTTACGGCATTGGCTGTGTTAACATTGGCAGCAGGAGCAGCATTTTCTTCGCTAGCTGCAGAAGCAGCAGAAGCACCCAAAACCACCTTTTTCTTTTCGGGTTCTGCTTCAGGCTCCATCTCAACCTTGAAACATTCGCCGTTAACAGTTACCTTAGCAACGTTCTCTTCGATGTCACCGATGGCCACTTTATATTCTTTACCATCGATGGTATATTTGTATTCTTTCATACTTTCTTTATGGTTTTTGTGTCATTGAAAGGAATTTGGCATTCCAAAGAGTATCACGCTTCTTGATAGTGATGAAGCCTGGTTCTTTATCGTGCACGTTATTGCCCTTGAACTCGTGAAGTGCCAATGCGATGGCAGCATAGATGTTCTTGTCTTTCGTAGCCATAACTTAATGTAGTAATTAATTATTGCAACTTGTCCTACCCTTACATGGGCATGCATCCGTGCTTCTTTGCTGGTAGGCTCTGACGTTTGTTTGCAAGTTGTGCCAAGCCACGGCAAATGCGGAAGCGTGTGTTGCGGGGTTCGATAACGTCGTCTATGTAGCCATATTGTGCGGCTTGATAAGGATTGGCAAACATCTCGGTGTATTCTTCTTCCTTTTCTGCCAAGAAAGCTTTAACATCTTCGCCAGCATCCTTTTTGTCTTTTGCTTCTTTTGCACAAAGAACGGCAACGGCACCCGATGCACCCATAACAGCAATCTCGGCTGTTGGCCATGCAAAATTAAGGTCGGCACGAAGTTGCTTACAACCCATAACGATGTGGCTTCCACCATAGCTCTTACGCAAGTTGATGGTAATTTTTGGCACAGTTGCTTCTCCGTATGCGTAAAGTAGCTGTGCTCCGTGCAAGATAACTGCGTTATACTCCTGCCCTGTACCGGGAAGGAAGCCTGGAACGTCTACCAAACTAACGATTGGAATATTGAAAGCGTCGCAATATCTCACGAAGCGCGCACCCTTTCTAGATGCGTTCACGTCTAGCACACCAGCATAAGCAGATGGCTGGTTGGCCACGATACCAACACTTTGACCATTGAAGCGAGCGAAACCAGTGATAATATTTTTGGCAAACTTAGGCTGAACCTCGAAAAATTCGCCATTATCGGTGATAGCAGAAATCACCTTGTACATATCGTATGCCTTGTTGGGGTCGTCGGGAAGAATATCGTTTAGACTGTCGTCCATACGATTGATTGGGTCGTCGCAGGCCACACGTGGAGCCTCTTCGGTGTTGTTCGAGGGAATATAACTAAGCAATTTCTTAATCATATCCATAGCTTCTTCTTCTGTTTTAGCTGTAAAGTGGGTTACACCACTCTTTGTTGCATGTACCGAAGCACCTCCAAGGTTCTCTGAGTCTACATCTTCACCAGTTACCGACTTAACAACTTTGGGGCCAGTGAGGAACATATACGATGTGTTTTCCATCATCAGGGTGAAGTCTGTTAGTGCTGGCGAGTAAACTGCACCACCTGCACAAGGGCCAAATATACCTGAAATCTGAGGAATAACACCGCTAGCGAGAATGTTGCGTTCAAAGATTTCGCCATAACCAGCAAGTGCGTTGATGCCTTCTTGTATACGTGCGCCTCCTGAGTCGTTCATACAGATAACGGGTGCACCCATCGTCATGGCCATATCCATAATCTTACAGATTTTCTGCGACATCGTTTCAGAGAGCGAACCACCATTAACGGTGAAGTCTTGTGCATATACATACACCAGTCGTCCATCAATAGTTGCCGAGCCAGCAACCACGCCGTCGCCAAGGTATTGTTTCTTTTCCATGCCGAAGTTGTGGCAGCGGTGCAGCTTAAACATGTCGTATTCTTCGAAGCTTCCTTCGTCAACAAGCATGTCTATACGCTCACGAGCGGTGTATTTGCCACGTGCGTGTTGCTTTTCGATAGCTTTTTCGCCACCACCAAGACGGGCTTGTTCGCGCTTAGCGATAAGCTCCTTGATTTTTTCTATTTGTTTGCTCATAAGTTATTTAATTGTTTCCTTATTCTCAAAAATATCTGCAAAGTTAGACAAAAGGAACGTAATAATCTAATTTTATATTCCTTTTATTGCCTTTTTTATGTCTTTATGACTATATTTTTCTGCTTGTCAGACATGCGTTTGGCTCTTGTGTACACCTTCTTAGAATTCAAATAGTGCACGTACATTAATCAATCTGCCTGTTAAGTAGTTGGGTACTGCGTATTGTTGACTGGTTACATCGGTTATCCAAAAATAACTATTCACATTGTTTATTCCGAAGAGGTTAAGGCAATCTACACCCAACCATATATTCTTAAATGGCGATTTCGTTCCTCTTTGTTCGTTATCTAGTAGTCTATAGCTCATGCCTATGTCGGCTCTTTTATATGCCGGTGCTCTGAAGGAGTGGTCTTCTAGTTGTCTATGTGGTGCTGAGAATGGCAACCCATCGGCAAAAGCTAGCTTCAACGACATTTTCCAACGCTCGGTTCCTGGGAAGTAGTCGGTGAAAAACATGTTTAATGAATAGCGTTGGTCGGTGGGAAGTGGTAATGATTTGCCGTTAAGCTTCATGCGCGTATTCATTAGCGAGAGACTAATCCACGAGTCAGTACCAGGAACAAACTCACCATAGAGTTTTAAGTCGATGCCTGCAGCATGCCCATTGCTTAGGTTTTCTCCATAGTACACCGCCTTTACGTTGTTTATGCTGTACGGAACAAGGTTGCTTAGAGCTTTATAATACACCTCGCCTGTGAATTTGAAGGGGCGTCCAGAGATATTAAACCGATAGTCCATTCCAGCTATGAGGTGCAACGAGCGCTGGCTTTTTATCTTCTTATTCAGCGTTGCGCGTGTCTCATTGTTGCTTGTTGTGGTGTCACGCAGTTCTTTGAAGAAGGGGGCTTGATAATAAAGTCCTGCAGCAAAACGCACGGTGAGATTGGTGTTGAATGCAGGAATAATACCTAATGATACGCGTGGACTTACAATTGTTTCTTTATTAAAACCCCAGTGGCTCAATCTGATACCATAGTTAAGAGTAAAACGCGTGTTTTCGTTCTTTCCTCCAAAACGATAAGTATCTTGAGCATAGGCCTCTATGCGGCTTGCGTCAAGCTTGTTGTTGGCTTTTAACGAATAAATAAGATGTAAATCGGTGCCTGTATGCGGGATGCTGTATCCGCTAGAGTCGCGCATTTCGTATTCACGACTGTGTTCCTCGATGTGTTCGCGCTTCAATGTTATACCACTCTCTATATCGTGTTGCTTAGATTTATGAGCAAACACTAATTTTAGGCTTGTTACTCGTGCTTGCAAGAAGTTTCGGGCGTGTTGAAAATACGTGCCAACGCCTAGGTTCTCACTTGTCTCGGTTTGCGTTAGCCAGTATTGCCCTTGTAAATCGTAGGTTTCTTTCTCTTTTGTTTGGAAGGCCGAAGTCACTAAAGCAAGGGATGTAGCTTCGCCAAAATTTCGTTTCACGTTGAGCGAGCCAAAGAAAGTGCGAAACAAATCTTTTTCTTGTCCATCAAAATAAACTTTAAACGAACGCACATTTTGCATTGTACCAAATTTTGTTTCGCGGTCGGCTGGTACAAAGTTGAATTGGTTGTTCGAGATGTTTCCTACAAAGTCTATTTGCCAACGCTTGTTGGGGATGTAGCTAAGATAGGTTTGATAATCTAAAAAACTAGGACTGTACTCACCTTTGGTTTCAAGCGAGCCAAGTAGATATTTGGTAGTTTTATATCTCACGGCGTTGCTCCACGAAAAAGTTTTGTTGCCTATAGCCACGTAGGCCGATCCTCCCAGCAAACTAAACGCCAACGAACCTTCGAATTTTGTGGGGCGTTTGTAAGTGATATCAAGTGCCGACGCCATTTTGTCGCCATACTTAGCAGCGTATCCTCCGGTAGAAAAACCAATTTTTTCTACCAAATCGGGGTTGATAACCGACAAGCCTTCTTGTTGTCCGCTGCGCACTAAGAAGGGGCGATATACCTCTACATTATTTATATATACGCTATTTTCGTCGAATGCTCCACCGCGAACATTATATTGAGAAGACATCTCGTTGTGAGTTGATACACCCGCTTGCGTCTGTATTAGTTCTTCAACGGCATTGCCACTAGCTGTTGGCGTCAGTTTGTTTGCATCTTTTTTCAGTTCTTGTGTCTGTCCTGTTTGTCTTCGCATCTCGCTAACACTAACCTCTCCCAGTGTGTTATCACTTTCGTGAAGCACCACTTGCAAGGTTTGTTTGCCTCTAGGATTTCTTAAAATGCGAGTTTTGGTTTTATAGCCAATCATGGAGAATTTCACCACAACCGAGTCGGCTGTGTGTAAAGTTAGTTCGAATTCGCCCTTTAAAGAGGTAAAGGTCACTTTACCTTGGCTCAACACCGAGACTGTAGCCAATTCAATGGGCGACAGTTTCTCGTCGGTAACGCGTCCTTTTAGCGTAAACGTCTGTGCGTTTAAGCCTAAACACAACAGCGACAACAAGGTCGCGTAAATCAATTTAACGTAACTGCTCATCCTTGATATAACGTTTCAGCTTTAAATAAATTGTATTTCAAGGGAAGAATTGTTGTAGGCGATAGTAAAAACCCAGTTAGATAAAGTTGTTCGTTTTGCTACTCCTTATTTAATATGCGCACGTTGACATGTTACATCCTTGCGTAGGGTAATAAAATAATAAGTTCAACGTTTCTTTCAATTATTTTAGCTCGTAAACGCCAGTAGGACTTTTGCGTTTAAGTACTTCCAATTGAAAGTCTTTACCGGGTACAATACCGTAGCTACGCAAGGTTTGTTCTACGGTTTTCTTAGCCAATTCAGGGTGATTGTTTTCTTCACTTAAGTGGCAAAGCCAAACATGCTGCAGCTTTGCTGTGGCATTTTGTGCGAGCGCTTCGGCGCATTCCAAGTTGCTGAGGTGGCCTGTTTTACCTAAAATTCTATCTTTAAGATAGCGAGGGTAAGAACCGCCTGAGAGCATTTCTATATCGTGGTTGGCTTCTATCACTAGATAGTTGGCTTCGCGAATAAAGGGTTTAATCTCTTCGGTTACTTCTCCTACATCGGTAAGTAAGCAAAATGTAATGTCACCGCACTTCACTTCGTAACCCACATTGTCTAAACTGTCATGAGGAACATTAAATGGAGTAATGGTAAAGCTGCCCAAATGGAAGGTTACATCTTTCTCAACCAGCTTTAATCGATCGGGACTAACTTTGCATCGCACGCAATAATTCTTTTCAATGCCCACGTGTACACGATGGGTGGCATATATAGGCAACCCATAGTCACGACTAAGACTGCCAACAGACTTTACGTGGTCGGCATGGTCGTGTGTGATAAGAACATTTTGTATGCGAGCAAGCGAAAGGCCGTATTCACGAAAATGCTTCTTTAGGGTGCGAATACCCACGCCTGCATCTATAAGAAGTCCCTCGGTTTCAGTGTATAAGTAATAGCAATTACCGCTGCTACCGCTGCCCAGCGAAATGAAGTTCAACATCCTGCGTTTAAAGTTTTCCACAAAATTATAGAAAAAGTGCGATATAACCAAAGTTTTTTCTACCTTTGTCTATACAAAAAAGACTGAGACATGAAAAAGTTACTCGCACTCTGTGCATTGCTCCTCCCTACTCTACTCGTTGGTTGCGATGTGCGCAAGGTTGCCTTTTCACCCGAATTTGATGGCTGTGTAGATTCGTTTGCAGTTAACTTCTTTAACTGGCGACTAGATCATGCGGTCAAATTTTGCACACCCGAATCTGAAAAGTGGCTTAAATTTGCTGCCAGTCAGGTGCAACGCAATGATATTGAACAGATGAAAAATCTGCCCGATAATTTTGCTTATACCTATACAATAAGACAAGGAGACCCCAAAGGTTCAGCTGCAGAAGTAGCTCTGAACGTAGAAAACTTCTTCGTTCTCGACTCTATTGGTAAGCCTGGCCGAGTGAAGAATAATGCAACCTATATTTTGCAGCTGGTAAAACAGGGTAAAACCTGGAAAGTAAAGCTCAACGGATTACCAAGGATGGATAAAAATCAGCATCCAGAGTCTCATAAAGCAGAACAGTAATCTTGTTTTTTGCCTCTTCATCACTCATGGTTTTTAACGTTTATAGTTTGTTACCGCACACTAAATTGTACTCGACGAAAGATTAATACTTGCTAAAAACATGAGGTACAGAGGCAAAAACAAGCGTTAATTGCTTATAAATCGCTACTTTTGCAAACAAATTTAAAACAAAATTTATAGAATAAATGTGGCGTGTATATCATTCATGCCGATAATACTTACATCAATGAAGCACAAGTTAAGTTTTATATTACTCGTGGGTTTCTTGCTCTTTGCTGCATCAAGTGTGCTCATGGCGCAGGCTAATGGCAAAAACAGTGCCGTGAATTTGGTCAATACCAACGATTCTATGAATGCGCGAAAGCAAATCGTTGATACGGCGAAAAATATGCCCGACACGATTTCAGCGCCCCAAACAGAACCCTTACAAGAACTTAGTGATACCGAAGAAGAACAAGGGATACATCAGTCGCTCAAAGTGAAATTCATTGAAGGCAACGCTGGGTTTATGTCGCTTGTGGCCTTAGCCTTGGTGTTGGGATTGGCATTTTGTATCGAACGCATCATTTATCTCAGTCTGTCAGAGATTAATGCTAAACGTTTTATGGTTGATCTCGACGCAAAGATAAATGCAGGAGATATTGAAGGGGCTAAACAACAATGTCGAAACACGCGCGGGCCTGTAGCTTCTATCTGTTATCAAGGCTTGGCTCGTATCAACGAAAGCATCGATAACATCGAACGCTCCATTGTTTCTTATGGCACGGTGCAGTCGGCTAATCTCGAAAAAGGTTGCTCGTGGATTACGCTTTTTATTGTAATGGCTCCCTCGTTGGGCTTCTTGGGTACTGTTATCGGTATGGTCATGGCTTTCGACCAGATTGAACAGGCTGGTGATATTAGTGCTCCCGTTGTGGCTTCGGGTATGAAAGTGGCCCTTATTACCACTATATTTGGTATCATTGTAGCATTGGTTTTACAAGTATTCTACAATTATATTCTCTCTAAAATAGAACATCTTGTAGCACAAATGGAAGAGTCGTCAATAACACTACTCGACTCGATTATGAAACATAAGCTGTCGAAATGAAAAAAATAAACCTTCGTAGCATGCATGCCGAAAAGCTTTCACAACGCGTATTCTATGTGTTGGTGGGTTTGTGCGTGGTTGTTTTCGGGTTATTCTATGTTGTTGGTTACGACATGCCTTACGTTTTCAACCCCGAACTTAATGCACCTATATTTACAGGCGTGGTAATAGGCACGATGTATCTATTGTTTTTTCTAGCTCTAGCATGTGCTCTTTGGAGCACTTATAGAGGCTTTAAAGCGTCAGGGAAAACTGATGGAATGGTTAACAACGTTCCTGGACGTACCATTTCGTATGTTGTTTTTGTAGGGACAGCCGTTGTGCTTTTGCTTAGTCTGCTTTTTGGCTCGTCTGCCGAACTGATTGTTAATGGCACCTTGTTTTCAAATGCACTGTTGCTTAAACTGTCAGACATGTTTATCTACACCATTAGCATTTTGCTTTTCGTAGCCTTAGGTGCCGTGGTGTTTGGTCTAACGCGTTATTACCGCAGAAGATAAAGGAGAAGAAGTTATGTTTGCCCGACGAAAGAGAACTGTTCCGCAGCTTAATGCAACATCTACTGCTGATATTTCGTTTATGTTGCTCATCTTTTTCTTAGTTACCACGTCGATGGATTTAGACAAGGGACTAGGAAAAAAGTTGCCACCGGTGGAAAAAAGCAAGCAAGAAGAGAGTCTTGTTCACAAAGACAATATTATTAAGGTGTTTATCACAGCCGACAATAAAATTGTAGTTGACGATGTACCTAGTTCGCTCGACGACCTGAAGACGAAGCTAAAAAGCCTAGTCGCTCGTAGAGGAAAGAACCACCTCATACAATTACAAGTTAGTGAAAATGCCAATTACGACACCTATTTCCATGTGCAAAATGCCATTACTTC
Organism: Hoylesella shahii; assembly: GCF_937990675.1. Taxonomy (NCBI): domain Bacteria; kingdom Pseudomonadati; phylum Bacteroidota; class Bacteroidia; order Bacteroidales; family Prevotellaceae; genus Hoylesella; species Hoylesella shahii. Next base: position 26,532 of record NZ_CALKQY010000047.1, read on the forward strand.
TACATTTAACCAACTTAAAAACCAACTGGCTGTAAAAATGTTCCACCATTCTTATGCCCTATGTTCGGTTGAAGAAAAAGATGAAGTAAACCGATTGATGCCACAACGCATGGTGGAAACAGTGGATAATAATCAAATCAACAATCCGTAATCATGATACGTCGAAGCAGAAAGAGCCGTGAAATTCCCGCACTCAACACCTCGTCGTTGCCCGACTTGATTTTTACGGTGTTGTTTTTCTTTATGATTGTTACCCACATGCGTAGCGTAGCAGTGAAGGTACGCTATCAGGTCCCCCAAGGAAAGGAGTTAAGTAGACAAGCCAAAAAATCGTCTACTATTCATATTTATATAGGCAAGCCCCTTGATAAGCAACGTTCCGAAAATGCACAAACCACTATTGTGCAGGTAAACGATAGAATTGTGGCTATTGACGAGCTAAGCAAATACATAGCTAATGCACGCGCAAGTTTTTCTCCTGAAGAAGCAAAAGAACTAACAGCGTCTATAAAGGCAGACAAAGACACAAAGATGAAAACTATCGGTGAGGTGAAACAAGCCTTACGTGAAGCCAAAGTGTATAACGTAACTTTTACCGCCACCCAGAGCAAAGATAAACGCTAATTGAGTAAACAATGAGTTGGGCCTTTTGTTGAGACTAAGGATATACCAAATATGACTAAGAATTTGAATTTCTATCTAAGTTAAATTTTAGCTATTATATGCACGGAAAGTAACGATTACGAATACAAGTTGCGCTATTTTTGATAGTAACGAAAAAAATGAATAGACGTAAATAAAAAGTAAAATTATGTCAATCGTTTACACTTTATTTGCCAAATTCACTTTTATATATTACCTTTGCAAATAAATTGAATAAATATGTCACATCATAGTTTAGATCTTTTAGATAAGAAAATACTTCAACTTATCTCTGCTGATGCGCGCATTCCATTTCTTGAAGTGGCACGTATATGCAAAGTAAGTAGCGCAGCCATACATCAGCGCATTCAAAAACTGTTTAATCAAGGGGTACTTAAAGGCTCACGCTTTATCTTAGACCCTGAGAAAGTGGGTTATGAAACCTGTGCATATGTAGGATTACACCTTAAAGATCCTAGCACTTCTGATAAAGTGGCCGAGGCTTTAGAGAAAATCCCCGAAGTTGTTGAATGCCATGTTCCCACGGGTAATTACGATTTGTTCATTAAGTTGTATGCAACCAATAACCGTCATTTGATGGATATCATCCACGATAAGTTGCAGCCGCTTGGTCTTTCGGGTAGTGAAACCATTATTTCTTTCAACGCACTCTTCGACAGACAATTGTCTGTAGAAAAAGTTATCGCGAAAGAAGATGTAGAATAAATATTGATCTTATAGTTTTATGATGCTCTTGCATCGAGTGAACTATTCTTGATATTTAATAACGCCCCACATTTATCTGGTTTAAGATAGATGTGGGGTGAATTGTTTGGATATTATTTTTTGTGATTTATCTGTACTAAAATGTTAAATAGGTAATTATATTTTACAAAACTTGATTTTTTCAGCATCAATTCTAGAGAATATAATTTGCTATTTATATATGTTTTACCTATTGAAGCTGGGACGTTTGAGGCATTTTTGTTTCATGTTTTCTGCTATTTTGTGCATTTAATAGGGTTTTTATCGTTCTAGAATTGTTTTTTACGCATTATTTTTGCGAACAGAAAGCATGTATTTTTCTATACTTATGGTTATAATTCGTGTGTAATATCCGCGAAAAGTACTAAATCATAGCGCTTTTACAGGCTGAATTTTGCTAAATGCAGCAAAAAGTTTTGCTAAATGCAGCAAAACGCAGTGCTAAGTGGTGCTAAAAGCAAGGTGAAATGCAGCAAAACGCAGGGTTATATGCAGCAAAATACAGTAAAATTGATAAATTTGGGTCTTACAACTCACACAAATACTGCAGAATTTGGACCCGATGGTGAGTTGAAGAGCAAAGAAAGCACTCATAATGTTAAAATTATGGCGTAATATTTTACATAAGTGCAAACAAAAAACACAACGCAAGTAAGTTTATCGTTACCCGCGTTGTGGTTAATATGCAATTATATTTCCGCTAATTAAAGATAAAAGCTAAATGCTTTAAGGGAGTTATGAAACCAACTTAGTCCATTCGGTTTTTATAATCTTCGTAGCCGAAAGTGCGGAGTATTTGTAGTTCGCCCAATGGGCTTGCAATAGCCAACGAAGGGTGAGAAATACCATTAAACATGTTGGTTTTCACCGTAGTGTAGTGTATCATATCTTCGAATATTACGTTTTCACCAACGTTAAGAGCATGATCGAACTGCCACGAACCCATAAAGTCGCCCGAAAGACAACTGTTACCACCTAAACGATAAATGTTGTTCTCCCCACCATTGATGGCAGCTTCCAACGCTAACGATTGGGCATTTCGCACCGTGGGTTGGTAAGGCATCTCCAAACAATCGGGCATGTGGCACGTAAAGCTTACGTTTAAAATGGCCGTTTTAATACCCTTATCTTCAACAATATCGACCACCTGAGCCACAAGCGGTCCTGTTTGCCATGCAAAGGCGCTTCCTGGTTCTAGAATGATTTGCAAATGCGGATGACGCTGCTTAAACGAACGCAGCGTGTTGATGAGCAATTCCACATCGTAATCATTGCGAGTCATTAGGTGTCCGCCGCCAAAATTAATCCATTTCAAGGCGGGAAACCATTTTGCGAACTTGCTCTCGATATGTTGTAGTGTTCTTGCGAACACATCAGAACCGCTTTCGCAATGACAATGGCAATGAAACCCCTCGATGCCAGCTGGTAAAATTGCTGGCAAACGTTCTGCTGATAATCCGAAACGTGTGCCTGGTGCACATGGGTTATACAAATCTGTTTCAACTTCAGAATATTCAGGATTGACGCGTAAACCGAAAGATAGCTGCTCGTTGTGATGTTTAGCCACAGCTGCAAAGCGCACATATTGGGTCAATGAATTGAATGTGAGGTGACTAGAGCAAAGCGCAATCTCCCCTATCTCATCGTCTGTGTAAGCTGGAGAATAGGTGTGCGCCCTCGAACCAAACTCTTCGAAGGCCAATTTGGCTTCAGAGAGCGAGCTAGCAGTTGTAGAACGAATGTACTCTTTAAAGATGGGAAAAGTTTTCCATAAGGCGAAAGCTTTAAAAGCAAGAATAATTTCCACATCAGCCCTTGTAGCCACCGAAACAATAAGCTCCAGATTGCGGCGCAATTTGGCTTCTTCCACAACATACATGGGGCTGTGCACCTCTTCGAAAGTATCTAAGTTTATTCTCATATCTCAATGATTTGTGAATGCAAAGTTAACTTTTATATTGTTTAAATTGCAGGTTTGCCATAAAATTCATACATTTGCATGTGAAATAAATGGCTGCAATGAAGCTCGTAATAATGACAAAATCTACATTCTTTGTAGAGGAAGACAAGATTCTTACTACCCTTTTCGATGAGGGGATGGATAAGTTGCACCTGTATAAACCTGGTTCACAGCTTGTTTTCTCAGAAAGGTTGCTGTCGTTAATACCCGAAGGATACCATGATAAAATTGTGGTGCACGAACATTATAGACTTAAAAACGAATACGACTTGGCTGGGATACATCTAAATAAACTATCGGAAATGGTGCCTAACGGCATTCGGGGAAAGATAAGTAGAACGTGTGAAGACTTGCATTTGCTAAAAGAAATGAAGAAAAATAGCAATTACGTCTTCTTGCGTCGCATTTTCGGTTGTATGGGAAATGCCGATAAACAATCGAGTTTCTCAGTAAAAGAACTGGAAGATGCCGCTTATAAAGGACTTATAGACAAGAGAGTTTATGCTTTGGGTGGAATAACCCTTGACAATGTGCGAATGGCTAAGGAGTTGGGATTTGGCGGTGTGGTGGTATGTAGCGACCTTTGGAATCGTTTTGACATACATCATGGAGCCGACTTTCGCGACTTGCTGGCTTTGTTCCGCAATTATCAGAAACTTGTTGGATAATAAAGAAAACAGTCTATAAAGGCAAAGAGATAACAAACAATTACATAAAAATCATTATCGAAATGAGTGAAGAAAACTCTTTTTTAATTTTCTCAGGCACGAAAAGCAGGTATCTAGCTGAAAAGATTTGTGCTAGTCTGGGTTGTCCTTTGGGCAAATTGGTGGTGACACAGTTCTCGGATGGCGAGTTCTCTGTGTCGTACGAAGAAACTGTACGTGGAAGAGACGTGTTCTTGGTGCAGAGCACTTTCCCCAATTCAGACAATCTGATGGAGCTGCTTCTCATGATCGACGCCGCCAAGAGAGCATCAGCAAGAACCATCAATGCTGTTATTCCCTACTTTGGCTGGGCTAGACAAGACCGTAAAGACAAGCCGCGTGTTAGCATTGGTGCTAAGCTTATCGCCGACTTGCTGCGTGTTGCTGGTATCAATCGTTTGATAACGATGGACTTGCATGCTGATCAGATTCAGGGTTTTTTCGACATTCCTGTCGACCACCTTTATGCTTCGGCAGTTATTCTGCCTTATTTGGAGAGTTTGAAGCTTGATAATTTGGTTATTGCTTCGCCCGATGTGGGTGGTAGTAAGCGTGCTAATACTTATGCCAAGTATCTTGGTTGTCCGCTAGTACTCTGTAATAAAACGCGTGCTCGTGCCAACGAAGTGGAGAGTATGCAAATCATTGGTGAGGTTGAAGGCAAAAACGTGGTGCTGGTAGACGATATGGTAGATACAGCCGGAACGATTGCCAAGGCTGCAGACGTGATGATTGCAGCGGGCGCTAAGAGTGTTAGGGCTTGTGCTTCGCACTGCGTGATGAGTGGACCGGCTTCGGAGAGGGTTGATAACTCGTCGCTCGAAGAAATTGTTTTCACCGATTCTATTCCTTATAACAACAATTGTCCTAAGGTGAAACAGCTGTCTGTGGCTGAGATGTTTGCTGAAACTATCCGAAGGGTTGAGTCTAACCAAAGTATTTCTTCACAATATCTAGTATAAACAGAGGTAGGAAACTTTGTATAACACAGCAAAATAAAATCTGGCAGTGCATTTGTTTATACCAAATCGCTGCCAGATTTATTTGTTTTTAGTCTATTGCTGTGATTAATAAGCGTGCTGCACAAGTTGACTGCTGATGCATTGAGTGTACTGTCATAGTCCAAAGGGGGCTTACACCTTAGATAGATGTATAGCAAAAGCCTAAGCACGCTTTATACAATCAATACCGTGACACCGCGCGCAGCCTGTGCACCCATAACCAACGCTTGCTCAATGTCGGCCGTTTTAGATGGGCCACTGATAAAACATCCATATCCGTAATTGTTAAAGGCAATCTGTGCATAGGCCTCGTGCATATTGTTCACTAGCTTATTGCGATTGAGTATCAGCACCAACTCTTCGCTAATAAACATCACAGCCTTTTCTTTCATCGTTTGTGGAACCCATATACAGGCGTTTTCAGCTACGCCCAATTCACCTCGAAGAATACCAACATCAGTGCCATTAAGCAGTTGAGCCTCGGCAATAGTGTCTGGGTTGAGTGTGGCAATCGTTATTTCGGGTAAGTTAGACGCAAACACTTTCGCTTCAGGATAAAGTCTTTTGATGGCCTGGTTAACATCTTCGCCTTCGGCTAATGTGGCCACCTTGCCGCCAACAGTCACTACCATCTCGCAAAATTGCGCTAAGGGGTCTGCGTAAGTAATGCCGGTGAGGTTCATGTTGGGCATGTCGCAATGTACATGCGTATTGCGTTTCAACTTCTCAAACAAGTCTTCTTTTTTCATTTCAACTTTCCTTTCTTCCACATTTGTTCAAACGATTCGCTAGCAAACACGGGCATCTCCCTACCCTTTCCCCACGCATTAAGTCCATTGTAAAGCAGAAAACGTGGTAAGTGGTTAACAATAGGAGCAAACTTAAGTGATGTTCTGAACAGCGAAGGGTTGTAATACACTAGGCACATGCCATTAGATATAAGCTTCTTGGCAGGGTTGGCAAGATGTAATTGGCTTAACGATTGACGCCAAGCGTAGACTTGCGAGCCAGGAGCTACCTTTGTGGGACAAACATTGTCGCACGACAGGCATAGCGAGCAGGCAGATAAGTTGCCACTATGCTGCTGCGGGCTTTTAAACATTCCCAGATTAATGCCAATAGGACCAGGGATGAAATAGGAATAAGAATAACCTGTGGAGCGTCGATATACCGGACAAGTATTCATACAAGCACCACATCTAATGCATTTAAGCGTTTGCCAATGTTCATCGTTGGCAATCATGTCACTTCTGCCATTGTCAACAATAATCACATGCATCTCTCCTCCGGGTCTTGCTTTCCTAAAATGTGAGGTGTAAGTGGTGGAAGGTTGTCCTGTAGCGTTGCGGCATAGCAGCCGTTGGAACACAGCAAGCGAATGATAATCGGGTACAACCTTTTCTAATCCCATAACAGCAATATGCAATTTGGGCATAGAAGTACTCATGTCGGCATTGCCTTCGTTAGTGCAAACCACCACATCTCCTGTCTCAGCAACACCAAAATTACAGCCAGTCATTCCTGCATCAGCATCCAAGAAATCGTTTCGCAAACTGTATCGAGCGCACTGTGTAAGGTAGGTAGGGTCGTAATTGCCAGTCTCTTTGCTTATCCCTTTGCGTTCGAACAATTCTCCCACCTCTTCTCTTGTAACGTGAATGGCAGGCACAACGATGTGACTAGGCTTCTCGTTGAGTAATTGTAAGATACGTTCACCCAAGTCGGTTTCCACCACATTGATACCATTAGCTTCTAAGAATGGGTTAAGTTCGCATTCTTCGGTAAGCATCGACTTACTTTTAACAAGCTTTTTTACCTCGTGTTTATGCAAGATGTCGAGCACCGTCTCATTAAACTCTTTAGCATCTTCGGCCCAATGCACAATCACACCATTAGCTTCAAGTCTCTTAGAAAACTTCTCAAGGTATTGAGCTAAGTGTGTGACGGTATGTTTTTTTATTTCACTGGCATGCTCGCGAAGGCTTTCCCACTCGGGCAACTTGTGTTCCATGAGGTCGCGTTTGCAACGCATTAGCCAAAAAGTTTGGTCGTGTCGCGTAATTTTTTCCACATTTTTCAATGCAGAAGCAGCTTTTCTAGAATGGAGTGTACTCATAATCCTGCGGCTAAAATTTGTGCAATGTGAATAAACTCAATAGGGCTTTTCTCTCTCTTGGCCACCCCTTGCATGTGCATTAGGCACGAACTGTCTGGGCCTGTGACAAACTGTGCGCCTGTCTCAATGTGTCGCTGTATCTTGTCGTGTGCCATTTTTACTGATACTTCAGGTTCTTCAATGGCAAACATTCCTCCAAAACCGCAACATTCGTCCTTTCGTTCGGGTTCTTTAATGGTGATTCCTTCTACCAATTTTAGTAAATCAACTATTTTGTTGTAGGTAGGGATATTCATCTCTGTTGGCGAAGAAAGCCCCAATTCTCTAACGCCATGGCAGCTATTGTGAACACTCACCACGTAAGGGAAATGCCCAGGAAGGGCTGTAACCTTAAGAATGTCGTGCAGAAATTCGACAATATCCATTGTTTTGGCAGATGTTTCACAGGCGTGTTTCTCGCCGTTAAGCAAACGAGGATAATGTGTTCTCACGAAAGCTGCGCACGAAGCAGATGGTGCAACAACGTAATCAAATTGCTTAAACATGTTTTCGTACTTCTTGGCCAATGGTAATGCTTTTTTCTCGAAACCCGCATTGGCCATCGGCTGACCACAACATGTCTGATTTAGGGGGTAAGCTACATCTACCCCTAGGTGTTTTAAAAGCTTGTATGTGGCCACCCCAACCTCGGGGTATAAGGCATCTACATAGCAAGGAACAAACAAACCAATTTTCATTTTCTTATTCGCTAAATTAGTATTGCAAATGTAGCAAAAAAATATCAACATGTAATAGGCAGTGGTTAAAAAATCTGTCATTTGAGGATATTTAACGGAGATAACTCTAATCATTGGATATGAAGTGGTGAATTAAGTATAGAAATGTGTTAAATGTAAGCAAATTGGCTGCTATCTTAGAGATTTTACTGCCATAAAAATAAGTGGTAAGTGAAAAGTTGTCAGTAAATCATGCCAAGATGTCAAACAAAGCTTTTGGCACGCTTTTCGTATAGTAAAAGTCAAACAGCCTTTTAGGCGCAGTGTTTTCAACAATGATTTAATTTTAAAAAATACAATACAATGAACATTCAACCATTAGCAGACAGAGTGCTAGTATTACCTGCTCCAGCCGAAGAGAAGGTTGGCGGCATAATCATCCCCGACACAGCTAAAGAAAAGCCACTTAACGGAACTATCGTTGCAGTGGGCGAAGGTACAAAAGACGAGAAAATGATTTTGAAAGAAGGCGACAACGTACTGTATGGCAAGTATGCTGGTACTGAACTGGAATACGAAAACAAAAAGTATTTGATGATGCGCCAAAGCGATGTGTTGGCCATTGTGAAGTAAAATAGCTTGTGGTTAGCCCTAGTATAGTTACAGTTGAGGGTTGATAGATTTCTAGTTATCAATAAAAGACTGAAGATGTAGGGCTACTACACCTTATAAATATATAGAACAACTTATCAATATAGACAAAATGGCAAAAGAAATTAGATTCGATATAGAAGCTCGCGACTTACTTAAAAATGGTGTTGACAAACTGGCAAATGCAGTTAAGGTTACGCTTGGTCCTAAAGGACGTAACGTTGTGATTGAAAAGAAATTCGGTGCACCCCAGATTACTAAAGACGGAGTTACTGTTGCAAAGGAAGTTGAGCTGGAAGACCACTTCGAAAATACAGGCGCACAACTTGTTAAGAGTGTTGCTTCAAAAACCGGTGACGATGCTGGCGACGGCACAACTACTGCTACTATTCTTACACAAGCCATTGTTAACGAAGGTTTGAAGAATGTTACTGCAGGAGCAAACCCAATGGATTTGAAGCGCGGCATCGATAAAGCTGTAAACGTTGTTGTTGACTATATTCGCGAATCGGCCGAACAAGTAGACGATAACTACGACAAAATCGAACAAGTGGCTACGGTTAGTGCTAACAATGATGCTGAAATTGGTAAGCTCCTAGCAGATGCTATGCGTAAAGTAAGCAAAGATGGTGTTATCACTATCGAAGAAAGCAAGAGCCGCGAAACAAGCATTGGCATCGTAGAGGGTATGCAATTCGATAGAGGTTATCTCTCGGGATACTTCGTTACCGATACTGATAAGATGGAAGCTGTAATGGAAAATCCTTACATTCTTATCTATGACAAGAAGATTAGCAACCTCAAAGACTTCCTCCCTATTTTGCAACCTGCTGCAGAAAGTGGTCGCCCATTGCTCGTTATTGCAGAAGATGTAGACTCTGAAGCACTTACTACGCTTGTGGTTAACCGTTTGCGTGGTGGATTAAAGATTTGTGCAGTTAAAGCACCAGGCTTCGGCGACCGTCGTAAGGCTATGCTGGAAGACATCGCTATACTGACAGGTGGTTTGGTTATTAGCGAAGAAAAGGGTCTGAAGTTAGAACAAGCCACCCTTGAAATGATGGGTACTTGTGACAAAGTGGTTGTTTCTAAAGATAATACCACTATTGTAAACGGTGCTGGTGAAAAGCAAAACATTGCCGACCGCGTAGCTCAGATTAAGAACGAAATAGCAAATACCACCAGTTCTTATGATAAAGAGAAATTGCAAGAGCGTTTGGCTAAACTTTCAGGTGGTGTTGCTGTTCTCTATGTAGGCGCTAACAGCGAAGTAGAGATGAAAGAAAAGAAAGACCGCGTTGATGATGCATTGTGTGCAACACGCGCTGCGCTCGAAGAAGGAGTGGTTGCTGGTGGTAGTACTACTTACATTCGTGCTCTTGACAAACTGAAAGGTTTGAAGGGAGATAATGCAGACGAGCAGACAGGAATTAACATTGTTGAACGTGCCATAGAAGAACCACTTCGCCAAATTGTTATAAATGCTGGCGGAGAGGGTGCAGTTGTAGTGCAAAAGGTTCGCGAAGGCAAGGGAGATTATGGTTATAACGCTCGCACCGACGCTTATGAAGATATGCGTAAGGCAGGGATTATCGATCCCGCAAAGGTGGCTCGCGTGGCATTAGAGAACGCAGCCTCAATCGCAGGCATGTTCCTCACCACCGAATGTCTCATTGTTGACAAACCTTCAGAAACACCTGCCATGCCAATGGGTAATCCAGGAATGGGTGGCATGATGTAAGAAAGTAACAAAAAAGCATGAAATAGTGCCGAAAAAGTTTAAAATTAAGGCGTTTATCTCCGGATAAACGCCTTTTAGCTTTTCTTTGCACTGCTGTTTTGCTTTTTTAAATAAAAATCTTTTGTCGTTTATCCTTTCTTGTCTAATTTTGCACTTGAAATAAAGAAGATATAATGGAGTAATCCATCTAAAGATATTTTTTTGATTTGTTTTAGTAGATTAGTTTTTAAGTAGTTTGTTTTGGAAATCGGTTGTCGAGAGACATCCGATTTTTTTTGTTGAATATTTTTTCCGCTTTTGGTCTTTACACCACAACTTTTTGTTACCTTTGTGTTCATGAAAATAAGAATTAATTGGAAACGCATCCTTGTGTTCCTCTTTGTATCTATAGGCTTGATCTACATTACCAGGTCGTTCCTTATGTCTGCGGGCATATTTCTGCTGCTCTTTGTGGCCGATAGTGTGCTGGCTAGATATGATGAAGACAGGAGAAGACGCAAGCAAAGAGAAGAGCACGAACAACAAGATTAGCAAACGAAGACGCACGACATGGAAAAATTAGCTGAACTATACAAACGCTGGAAGGGTGAAGCACCTGTCTCGATGACGATTCTTCCCGAAGCGGGAAGCAAACGAAAATACTATCGAATTACCGGTAACGATGGCGAAAGCGTTATTGGAGTGGTGGGAAATAGTAGGGACGAAAACCACACCTTTATATATCTAACCAAACATTTCACGGACAGAAAACTGCCCGTGCCACACATCTTGGCTGTAGACGATGACGAATTGAGATACTTGCAAACCGACTTGGGGAGTACGTCGCTTTTTGATGTGTTGCGCGGTGGTCGCGAATCGGGAGGTAGATACAATATGCGCGAAAAGCAATTACTAACTGCCGTGATTCGTGAGTTGCCTAATATTCAGATTAGAGGTGCTCGAGGACTGGATTGGGATGTGTGTTATCCGCAACCAGAATTTGATGTAGACAGCGTACTCTTCGACCTAAACTATTTTAAATACTGCTTTCTCAAGGCCACGGAGCTGGAGTTTCATGAACTAAAACTTGAAGCCAACTTCCGACTATTTGCGAAAGACCTCACCTCGGAAAAGAGCGAAAGCTTCCTTTATCGTGACTTCCAAGCAAGAAATGTTATGCTTGACCATGCTGGTAAACCCTATTTCATCGACTATCAAGGAGGACGAAAAGGGCCATATTATTACGATGTGGCTTCGTTTCTTTGGCAGGCTGCTGCGAAATATCCGTTTAAGTTGCGCCGCGAACTGGTTTACGAATACTATAATTCACTGAAAAACTATACCGAAGTGCCATCTGTTAGGCACTTTGTGGAACGTTTGAGCCTCTTTGTTTTATTCCGTACGCTCCAAGTATTAGGCGCATACGGCTTTAGAGGATACTTCGAACACAAAAAACATTTCATAGACAGCATTCCACCGGCTATCGATAACCTGCGCGAACTACTTAAGTTAAAGAAGTTCTTCCCCTACCCTTACATGATGGACATGTTGAGACGACTCACCGAATTGCCCCAGTTTGCACACATAGAAGAGCCCGCATTAAGTAGAGCCGATGGTTTCAAAACCACCCAACACACCGTGTATAAGGCGCACCCTCAAGATGGTCCGGCAACGTTTTCTAAGTACGACGGCAAAGGTCCTCTTGTTGTTCATGTCTATAGTTTCTCTTATCGTAAGGGAATACCCGAAGATGTGTCGGGCAATGGTGGCGGATACGTATTTGATTGTAGAGCCACTCACAACCCAGGTCGCTACGAACCTTATAAACAACTCACAGGATTGGACGAGCCTGTTATTCGATTCTTGGAAGATGATGGCGAAATAATAAGCTTCCTTGATTGCGTATATGCCATGGCCGATCACCATGTGCGTCGTTACATTCAGCGTGGTTTCACCAATCTTATGTTCTGTTTTGGATGCACTGGAGGTCAACACAGAAGCGTTTACTCGGCACAACATCTAGCCGAACATCTGCATAATAAGTTTGGTATTGAGGTGCATGTCACACACAGAGAGCAAAATATTAGTAAGGTTTTTCATGCTAAAAAGTAACTTTTGGCTTAGACCAAACCATCTTAAAAGGCGCTATAAAACCTTTGATAAGTGAAAAATTATCGCTAAATTTGCAAAACAATAATATACAAAGAGCACAAGAATGATGCAGGCAATGATTTTTGCAGCAGGTTTGGGAACAAGACTTAAACCACTTACCGACAGCATACCCAAGGCATTAGTTGAGGTTGGCGGGCAAACTTTGCTGCAACGAACCATCGAAAGGTTGAAAGCATGCGGTGTAAATAGTATGGTTATCAACGTTCATCACTTCGCTCCTGCTATCGTTGAATATCTTCGGGATAACAATAATTTTGGTGTTGAAATTGAAGTTAGCGACGAAACATGTTATCTACTCGATACTGGCGGTGGACTGAAAAAGGCTGCCAACTTGTTTAAGACCAGTGCTAATGTGCTAATTCATAATGTAGACATTATTAGTAATGTTGACCTAAAGACGTTTTACAACCATCAGGGACAATGCGATGCGTTGCTCCTGGTTAGTCAACGACAAACAAAACGTTATTTGTTATTCAACGATGACATGCGACTAGTTGGCTGGACGAATGTTGAAACAGGCGAAGTGCGCTCACCCTACCCCAATCTTAATCCACAAAATTGCAAGAAACTGGCTTTTGCTGGCATACATTCATTTTCGCCAAAGCTCTTTGCACGTATGGATAACTATCCCGATAAGTTTGGCATTATTGATTTTTATCTCGACCAATGTGCACAACACGACATTCGTGGATACGAACAACATAACCTACAACTGCTTGATGTAGGTAAACTTAATACACTAGAACGTTTGCCAAAGCCCAAAGATGGCGAGACGTCCATCAGCGACACAGGCATTCTGCAACACTTAAATACGCTTTAAACAACAGAAGTAATAGTCGCACCTTCAGTGATTTATGAAGTGTGCAACAAACTCATTTCATTCTTAACGATAACATGCAACAAAAGATTATCATCTTGGATTTCGGGTCGCAGACCACACAACTCATTGGTCGACGTGTGCGCGAGCTCGACACTTTTTGTGAAATTCTGCCTTATAACAAGTTTCCAAAGAACGACCCTTCTGTAATTGGCGTCATTCTTAGTGGCTCACCTTACTCTGTTCACGATAAGGAAGCCTTCAAAGTAGACCTCAACGACTTTATTGGCAAGTATCCTGTGCTCGGTATTTGCTATGGTGCGCAGTTTATTTCTTATGCATATGGCGGTAAGGTTGAACAAACTGGTACACGCGAATACGGACGTGCTCACCTGCAAGAAATATCTCTCGACAACCCTTTATTTGCTGGTTTCGAACCTAATTCGCAAGTATGGATGAGCCATGGCGATACTATTACGGCCATTCCTGAAGGTTATCGCGTTATTGCTTCAACCAACGATGTTAAGTTTGCAGCATATGCGAGCGAGCAAAACCCTGTTTGGGCAGTACAGTTCCACCCTGAAGTGTTCCACTCCACTCAAGGTACTACGCTTCTAAAGAACTTTGTTGTTGACATCTGCGGTAGCAAACAGCAATGGAGTGCAGCCTCGTTTGTAGAGAGCACTGTGAAAGAACTGAAAGAACAATTGGGTAACGACCGTGTTATCCTGGGTCTTAGTGGTGGTGTCGACTCTAGCGTTTGTGCAGCTTTGCTCAATCGTGCCATTGGCGATAAGCTCACATGTATCTTTGTTGATCATGGTATGCTGCGCAAAAACGAGTTTGAAAAGGTGATGGAAGCATACCAAGGAATAGGCCTGAACGTTGTTGGTATTGACGCAAGCGATAAGTTCTTTTCCGACTTGGCTGGTGTTACCGACCCCGAAGAGAAGAGAAAAATTATTGGCCGCGACTTCGTTGAAGTGTTTAACGAAGAGGCTAAGAAGATAACGGATGCAAAATGGTTGGCTCAAGGCACCATTTATCCCGACCGCATCGAAAGTCTTAGCATCACTGGTATGGTTATAAAGAGCCACCACAATGTTGGTGGATTGCCTAAAGAGATGCATCTTCAATTGTGCGAACCTCTACAATGGCTCTTTAAAGACGAGGTTAGACGCGTTGGATTGGAAATGGGAATGCCCGAAAGACTTATTAAGCGTCACCCTTTCCCTGGTCCTGGACTGGCTGTACGCATTCTTGGCGACATCACTCGCGAAAAAGTGCGCATACTACAAGAAGCCGATGATATCTATATTGAGAACATGCACAACTACATTTGCGAAGATGGCAAAGAACTTTATGATAAGATTTGGCAGGCTGGAACAGTACTGATGTCGTCGGTTCGCAGTGTTGGCGTGATGGGAGACGAACGTACTTACGAACATCCTGTGGCTTTACGTGCCGTAACAAGCACGGATGCGATGACGGCCGATTGGGCACACCTACCCTACGACTTTATGGCGAAGGTGTCTAACGAGATTATTAATAAGGTGAAAGGCGTAAACCGTGTGTGCTACGACATCTCGTCTAAACCACCTTCGACCATTGAATGGGAATAATTTTAATTGCCATTGAACCATAATTTTGATGCATTCAATACTAAAGAAGCAGGTTCTGTAATGATAAGAACCTGCTTCTTTGTTTTTTCTTATATGTAAAACATGTAATGCAATGTTTGCATATCGGTATTTATGCGTAACTTTGCCTACGTAAATTGTTGAACATGGCAAAGACATTCACCACATTCGGCAATTCGAACGACGATTTTCGTCGCGACGAATTAGTGCGCAAAATAGAACATGCATTACAAGAGCTCACCCTTGGCGAACTCGAAGCGCTGTATTATGACATGATATCCAAAGACTATCTAAGAGACTAAAGCTTATGGTTAGGAAAAAGAATAAGGAGGAACAAATACTCATCCGTATAACAGGACAAGACAGACCCGGACTTACTGCCTCGGTAATGAAGATTTTGGCTCGCTACGATGCGCAGATATTAGACATCGGACAAGCAGACATTCACAGCTCTTTATCGTTGGGCGTTCTCATTCGTATAGACGATAAACATTCTGGACAGGTTATGAAAGAGTTGCTCTTTAAGGCCACCGAACTAAATGTAAACATCGGTTTTGAACCAATTGGTGATGAGCAATACGAAGAGTGGGTGCACGGACAGGGTAAAAATCGCTACATTCTTACACTCATTGGGCGTAGTCTTTCGGCCAAACAGATTGAGGCCGCCACAAAAGTTATCTCTTCACAAGGCCTTAATATCGACTCTATTCTTAGGCTAACAGGGCGCATTAGTATTATGCACCCTGATAGAAACGTGCGAGCTTGCATCGAATTTTCTTTGCGTGGAACACCTGAAGACAGATCGGCTATGCAGAAACAATTGATGAATTTGTCGGCAGAAATGGGTATCGACTTCTCATTACAGAAGGATGACATGTACCGACGCATGCGTCGTTTAATATGCTTCGATATGGATTCAACGCTCATTCAAACCGAATGTATTGACGAATTGGCCATGTGCGCTGGTGTTGGAGATAAGGTTAAAGCCATAACCGAAAGCGCTATGCGTGGCGAAATTGACTTTCGAGAGAGTTTCAAACAACGAGTTGCCCTTCTTAAAGGTCTAGATGTGACTGTGATGAAAGATATTGCAGAGAATATGCCTATTACTGAAGGTGTTGATCGATTGATGTCGGTGCTGAAACGATGTGGATACAAGATTGCGATATTAAGTGGTGGATTTACCTATTTTGGCGAGTTCCTACAACGTAAATATGGCATTGATTATGTTTATGCCAATGAACTGGAAGTGGATGATAACGGCAAATTAACTGGTAACTATGTGGGTGAGATTGTTGATGGGCATCGTAAGGCCGAATTGCTTAAGTTGATTGCACAAGTAGAAAAGGTTAATTTAGCGCAGACTATTGCTGTAGGTGATGGGGCCAACGATTTGCCTATGATTTCTGAAGCCGGACTAGGAATTGCTTTTCATGCTAAACCGCGCGTGGTGGCCAATGCGCAACAGTCTATCAATACTATCGGCCTTGATGGTGTCCTTTACTTTCTTGGCTTTAAAGATAGTTATATCAATGCTTAACACCCTGCATTTGGCCTTTAGTTTTTACCAGTTGGGTATGTGCGCAAGCCTAAGAACAAGTATTACAAAAGCCAAGCATGCTATAATGTGCAGTGTGTGTTTACTTGCCGTTTTGGTATAAAGGCTTGGTTTTTGCTTGAACTTATCATTCCTTATAGCTTGCTAATTTGGCATTAACTATACTGTTGCTAAATTGATGATATGCCTTTATGTAAAGAATAAAACATATAACCCTGTTGCTTCTGTTTGTTCTGAGTGAATAAGCAAAGTGTAACAGGGTTATATCATACATTTAAATTGGGAGTAAATGCTTTATTCTCTTTTTTCGTAGAAATTGAAGAAGTTCTTATTTGTGTAATTGTAAAATATTCTGTTAGAAATTTAACACTGTGAGGACTTTATTTGTGAGTAATTGTTTGCTCGGCTGCAAATATTCAATTCTCGCGAAGGTTTTGTCTTATTAAAATGGACTAGTAAATGTTTCTTGACAAAACGTGTTTTCGATGAAATAAACCGACGTTTATATCGAATTTGGTGCTTTTTATAGCTTAAATTAACGTAAAAAGCAGCAAAACGCAGTGCTATCTCCTACAAAACGCAGTGCTATCTCCTACAAAACG